>DASSNZ010000336.1:0-3195 GCA_035701135.1 Verrucomicrobiia bacterium | reverse complement strand
AGCGTTGGCGTCATTCAAATTCAAAACAGCAAATCTCGTTTTTTTCAGTTACGGCTACAACGGCGTTTCGCTCTCGCCGTCAAATCCCAATTTGCCGCCGATCAAAATCAGTCAAATTAAAAATCCGACGGACACCGCGCTGTTCGCCGACGCCGCGCAGGTGAACGATTTTCAATCGCCCGCGTCTCCCTCCAATCCGATGCTGGAGGAATGGTATTATCTGGATAATCCGACGAATACTTCGAGCGCGCATTATTATCCGCACGGTCATTTTCGCCATTCGCAAAAGGCGAACGTTGTTTTTTGTGATGGCCGCGTGGGGTCGGAAAATTTCGTTCCCGGCTCCATTGATCCAAAGCTTCCGAGCCAGTTCGTCGGAAGATTCAGGCCGGAAATTTTGCCGAAACCTTAGCGGGAATTCGGTTGAACCACGGATAAACACGGATTCACACGGATGGAAAATGGGTGGACGATGTTTTCAGGCCGTCAGAGAAGCTCACTGTATGGTGAATACAGTTCTGCATTTCGGTTCGTTTTTTATCCGTGTGAATCCGTGTTCATCCGTGGTTAAGAATTTTCCGCTGCAAACTGCGACGTCGAATTTAGGCGAATGATTTCAATAATTCTGGGGCTTTTCTGTCGGAGAAATAAGGGGATTACCCACTGACCATTTCGCGGCGGCGGCTTATACGCTGGTTCGACAAGCGCAAAAGCTTATCGAAGCATAATGAGTGAACACATTGAATTCGATCCCGACAGTGGATCGTTCCGTCCGCGCGAAAGCGGAGGAAGTTGGACCGGCGATGGCGCGCCGGAAAATCCGAAATTGCGGTCTCCCGGGAAAACTCCGCCGGTTTCCATGGGCGTGAATTTCTGGACCGCCGTGGACGTGATTATGCGTCGTTGGCATTGGCTGGCGATTGGCGGAATCCTCGGTTGCACGGCCTTTTTCGCGCTGAGTTTGTGGATGGTGAAACCCAAATTCACGGCGACGGCGCAATTGCTCCGTTACCAGACGCCCGGCGCGGGAGATTCCTTGCAGGGAAATCAGTTGAGCACCGAAACATTTTCGGGATTGATTGTCTCGCCCGAAATTCTGCGCAAAGTCGGCGATCAGGCCGACCCGCCGATTCCGCCGGACAAATTGATCAAGCAAATCAAAGTAGATCCGCAGCCGGAATCCGATCTTGTCAAGGTTTCGCTCTCGGCATCGCGCCCGTTGGAAGCGGTGAATCTCGCCAATGCCTACGCACGGGAAGTCGTCGCCTACACCACCGCGCAACAGGCGAAAGAAGCGGCGGAAGTTGCGAACACTTACATCAAAAAGCAGGTCGCGCAAATGGACAAAGACATTCAGGACCTGCATGAGCAATTTCAGAATTTGCCGATGGCCGAACAGGTGACGAATAAATTGTCGGAGGTCAGCGGCAATCTGGACGCGTTGAATAAAACGCTCGCGGTTACGCCGCGCGCCTCGCCGTTGACGGTTCAATTGTCGGAAAAATTGCAGGCGTCCATGGCGGAACTGGCGGAATTGACTTCCAAATACACCGAATTGCATCCGCTGGTGCAGCAAAAGGAAGCGCAGATCAAATCCTTGAAAAAAGAAATTCTCGACGCGTCGAAAAACGCTTCGGACCCGATGTCGGCCGCCGGAATCGTCAGCACGCTCGGATCGCGTCCGGGCGGGCAATTCGCCAATCCGAATTACGAGTTCATCAAAAATAAATTGCGCGCGCTGGAAGACGCGCGAATTCAGATGGTGAATCGCGAGCACGAGGCGGAATTGTTCGCGAGCAATCCGCCCGGCAACGTCCGCATTTTCGCCGAAGCCGATTTGAAAACACTTCAATCCGGACATCGCCGCATCAAAATGGGATTACTCACCATCTTTGGTGGAATGTTAGGCATGGGCGGCTGCCTCGGACTGGTGCTTCTCGCCGAAGTCGCGGACAGCCGTTTGAGAACCGCGGAAGATTTGCAGCGCGTGACGCGCCTGCCGGTGCTGACAACGCTGGGCGATTTGAAAAAAATGAAAAACGGATCGCGCGCCCAATGGGCATTCCGCACATGGACGATGCTGCAGGGCCGGCTGGGCCGCTCGCAAAACCACGGAATTGTCTGCGGCATCACGTCGTCCACCGAAGGCGAAGGCCGCTCGACGTGGATTCGATTGCTGGCCGAGGCCGCGAGTTTGAGCGGATTTCGCGTTTTGACGATTGCCACCCGTCCATCGCCCACGCATGTGGAATCCAAGGGCGAAATCACGAATGGAAAACCGGCAAATGAAATGAATGCTTCATCGGAAACAAATCAGGTGGCCGCGCTTACAAGCAACGTCCTCGCCACGCCCTCGCAAGTCACTGAACAATTGACCGATCCGAATTCGCAACCCGTCGTCCACATTCCCCTGCCCGGCTGGGTCTGGAATCTCGACCGCCGCAAAGAATGGCGCGATGCGCTGGATCAATGGCGCAAAATTGACAACCTCGTCATTTTTGTCGAGCTCCCGCCGGCGTCGGTTCCGGAAGCCGTGTTGCTCGGCGCGAATTTGCCGAATCTTTTGTGGCTCGCCGAAAGCGATGCCGCCGATGCCGGCGAAACGAAAACACAATTGAAAACGCTGCGCGACGCGCGATGCAATCTTGTCGGCGCGGTTCTGAACAAGGAACATTCCAAACCGTTCAAGAGCCGTTTTCCGCGCTGGCTCACGTGTCTGGTCGTTTTCGCCGTGCTCGGATTGGGCGGCGTCGCGCGGGCGCAAAACACGAACGCGATTTCTGAAAATGCGCCGTTGGAAGTCGAACCCGCCGCAACTGAACCGCAAAACACGGACGCATTGCCACCCGATGCCAACACAAATCTTTCCTTCTCAATTGTCAGTCCTTCGCAACGAGCGCCGTGGCAGAAACATCTGACGCTCGGGCCGGGAGATATTTTGAATTTTGAATTGTTCGGCGAACCGCTTTTGAAGCGCACCGAAGTGCCTATCGCTCCGGATGGCCGCGTGAGTTATCTCGAAGCGCAGGATATTCTGGCGACCGGCCTGACGGTGGATGAACTGCGCCAAAAAATGGACGATGAACTTGGGAAATTTCGCCGCGTCGCGCACGTCATCATCACGCCGGTCGCGTACCGGAGCAAAAAATATTTCGTTCTCGGCAAGGTGGTTCAAAAAGGCGTTTATGTTCTGGA
>DASSNZ010000335.1:0-10365 GCA_035701135.1 Verrucomicrobiia bacterium | reverse complement strand
CGTCCTCACCCACATAACCGGCCTCGGTGAGCGTCGTGGCGTCGGCGATGGCAAACGGCACGTCGAGAATTTTCGCGAGCGTTCGCGCCAGCAATGTTTTGCCGGAACCGGTCGTGCCGATCATCAGAATATTGCTTTTCTCGATTTCCACTTCGTCACCCGATTCGCGGGCGGCGGATTGCGCGTTTTCCTTTTCTTCGGCACTGGAATTCTCCTGGAGAATGCGCTTGTAATGATTATGCACGGCGACCGCGAGCGTTCGTTTCGCATGTTCCTGGCCGATGCAATGGGCATCCAATTGACGCTTGATTTCGGCGGGTTTGGGAACGGTAATGCGCGGTTTATGTTTTTTTGTCTGCGAGGAAAATTCCTTTTCGAGAACGTTTTTGCAAAGGACAACGCAGTTGTCGCAAATGTAAACGCCCGGGCCGGCGATGAGTTTTCTGACTTCCGCGTGCGATTTGCCGCAGAAACTGCATAACGTGATATTGGTTGGTCGAGCCACTGGCTATTTTTGATTTACGATTTGCGATTTACAATTTTTAAACATCTCTTCAAGTGGAAACTATCGCCTCAGCAATTCCGCCACGTCCAGCGCGGCATCCGGAAAAGCGGCGGGAGCAATTGCGCCGGCGCGCACAATCGTCTTGTTTTCATAACCGGCAAAATGCGGCTCGCGATAAACTTCAATGGCAAGTGCGACGAGATTGACGATCCATACTTCCGGAATTCCGGCGCGACCATACGCGGGAAGTTTTTCCGAGCGATCATATTCCGGCGTCGAGTCGGAAACTTCAATGAGCAGAAAAACATCCTCAGCGCGCGGATGCGCACTGGTGTAATCGTCTGTCACCGGCTTGAGCAGCGCCAGGTCGGGTTGCAGTTCTGAAAATTCGTCAAGATGCAACGCGTTTTGCGGCGAAACCAGCCAGCGATCGTTGGACAATTGATTAAACAGCCGTGTCAGGCGACTGGCGATTCCGCCGTGAAAAGGTCCGATTGGCGACCTGTCAATGATTTTTCCATCGAGCAATTCCACTCGCGCGTCGGGGCGCAGCAGGCCGGTATCGGCCATGCGATAATATTCCTTCACGCTGAAGCGATGTTGTGTCTGAACCGGCATGGCAACAAACTAATCAATTTTACGGGGCTTGCAATCGCGCTTTGGCCGGCTGGTTTTTCATTCTTTTTTGTCACCCAAATCCGTCGCGCGTTCGGCGAGATTCGGAATTTCTTTTCGCGATTGCACCACTTCATCCACCAGTCCGTAAGCCTTCGCCTCTTCCGGGCTCATAAAATTATCGCGGTCGGTGTCTTTCTCGACCTGCTCGACGGATTTTCCGGTGTGTTTCGAAATAATTCCGTTCAGGCGATTTTTCAATTTCAGCATGTATTTGACGCGAATTTCCACGTCGGTCGCCTGACCTTCCGCGCCGCCGAGAATCTGGTGAATCATAATATTCGCGTTCGGCAGCGAATAACGTTTTCCCTTTGTGCCGCCGCAAAGCAGCACCGCGCCCATGCTCGCGGCCTGGCCGATGCAATACGTGTTCACGTCGCACGTGAGAAACTGCATCGTGTCGTAAATCGCGAGACCCGCCGTGACGCTGCCGCCGGGCGAATTGATGTAAAGATGAATGTCCTTTTTCGGATCGGTCATCTGGAGAAACAAAAGTTGCGCGATGATCAGGTTCGCCACCATGTCATCCACCGGCGTTCCCAGGAACACAATCCGGTCCACCAGCAGCCGCGAATAAATATCATAACCGCGCTCACCCCGACCCGTTTGTTCCACCACCATCGGCACTAAAAAATTTTCCATAAGATTTTTTTTCTGGAGCGAACCTAATGGACGGCAAACGACAGGTCAAGCGCCCGACCCGGAAGGAATTTAACGAAAATATTTTTCCGTTTCGCGGATTCGTTAATCGCGCAGAGAATTGATTTCCATCGCGTCCATTGCGGCGCGGCTTTGCTGATTCTCCGGCGACAGCGCGGAAACATCCCGGACGCGAATCATCAAAACAGCCGCGAGCAGCAGCGAAACACCGCCAAGCATCACGACCTTGACCGGATCGTTGCCGAAAAGATTTTTCACGACCGGCTCAAGCGCGATGGACGCAACGATTTCCGGAATGACAATGAAAAAATTAAAAATGCCCATGTAAACTCCCATGCGCCCGGCCGGCAGCGCGTTGGAAAGAATCGCATAAGGCATTGCGAGAATCGAAGCCCACGCGATGCCGACGCCGATCATCGTGCATTGCCAGAGTATTTTGTCGTGAATGAATCCGGTTGCGATCAGGCTTAGTCCGCCCGCAATCAACGCGAGCGAGTGAACGCATATCCGGCTGGTCATTTTCGCTGCGACTGGCAGCGCAAACGCGACCGCAAAACACACGATGGAATACCACGCGAAGGTTTGTCCGCCGAACGCCGCGCCTTCATCAAACGCCTTTGATTGCGCGTCGGTCGTGTGAAAAATCTGTTGCGCCGTTGCGAGGCTGAAAAACATCCACATGCAAAATAATCCGAGCCATGTGAAAAACTGCACTGATCCAAGCTGCCTCATTGTCGCGGGCATTTCACGAATCGCGGGACCGACGTGCGGACCGCCTGACACGCCGCCAATCAGCGCGCCGATCCCGCCGCCCGCGAGCAAATGCCAGATCGTGAGGTGATGATCCACAAGACCGCCGCGCGCCATTCCAGCCAGACAGCCGAGAATGGCGCCTATGACGAGAAACGACGGCTGGAATTGAACGGCGCCGCGTGGGCTGGATTTCCCGCGAAATTCCTCCGGATTTTTCGGCGGATATTCTTTCGAACTGAAAACCGTCCAAAGCACCGCCACCAAAAACACCGCCGCGCCAAGCTTGAATGAATATTGAACCGCGAGCGGAACACCGTTCGCCGCGTTTCCATTCACCCCGAAATGCCCGAGAATTTCCGGCAACGCATTGGCCACGGCAGCGCCGATGCCGATGAAAAAACTTTGCATTACAAAACCGGTTGTCCGCTGTTCGATCGGCAATTTGTCCGCGACGAATGCGCGGAACGGTTCCATGCTGACGTTGATCGAGGCATCAAGCACCCAAAGCATTGTCGCCGCCACCCACAGCGACCACGCGTCCGGCATAAAGAACAACGCGATGCTGGAGAGCAGCGCGCCGGCAAGAAAATAAGGCCGCCGCCGCCCGAGCCAACACCAGGTGCGGTCGCTCATCGCGCCAATGACCGGCTGAATCAGCAAACCGGTGATCGGTCCGGCCAGCCAGAGAATTGGAATTTTCGCAGGCTCCGCGCCGAGCTTCGCGTAAATGGCGCTCATGTTCGCCAACTGCAAACCCCAGCCGAATTGAATTCCGAGAAATCCGAAATTCATGTTCACGATTTGCGGAAGGCTGAGGCGCGGTTTTTGCATGGCTTTAAATCCAGTTTTTCGCGGCGCAATTTTTCATTTCGGAACAACGCGATGATAAATTCGCCATTCAAATCCGTTTAACCGGAAATGCGGAAAATTTCCCGCGGGCGCGTCGGGAATTCCCGAAATCCGCACGGGGTGGAAATCCTGTCCGTTTTTCACTTCCACCGAACCTGCAATCGCGCGATTGGAAAAATTGATCACGGTAACAAATTCGTCCTTCGCATCCGCGCGCATAAACGTCACCAGATCCGCCGGATCGGAATTGCGCAGCCAGTTGACGCTGTCGTTGCGGAACGGCGCGTATTGTTTTCGCAAACGGATCAGGTCGCGGTAAATATCGCGCAGCGGCGGACGTTCTTTCGGATGCCAGAAAATCGGCAGTTTTTCGAACAGCGCGGGATCGCCGGACTCCGTCGCGTCGCCAACTTCCATTCCGTTATAGAGCAACGGAACGCCGTCGAGCGTAAACATGAGCGCGGACGCCGCAAGCGCGCCGCGAATGCCGTAACGCGCCACGGCGCGGGCTTCGTCGTGATCATCGGAAATCCGCATGTGCAACGCGCCGCGCGGAAATTGTTGTTCGCTTTCTTCCCAGGACCGCTGAAGATCGGAAGCCGGCGCGGAATGAATCAACACGTTGTTCAGCGTGGAAAGAAGCGGCCACGAATAATCCACATCAAACGCGTTCGTGAGCAATTCCGGTTTGCTTGCTTCCGCCAGCATCATGATGTCGGGTTTGGTTTTGACGAGTTCGGCGCGCGCTTCCTCCCAAAAACGGGTCGGCACCATCGAGGCGACATCGCAACGAAATCCATCCACGTCCACTTCCGTGATCCAATATTTCAACATTCCGATCATGTATTTGCGCAACTCCGGATTGTCGTAGCTCAAACCCGCGACATCCGTCCATTCCGGCACCGGCGGAATGATTTTTCCGTTCGCGTCGTGCTTGTAAAATTCGGGATGCGCCATGAGCACGCTGTCCCAAGCGGTATGATTGGCGACAATGTCCATAATGACTTTGAGTCCGCGCCGATGAGCTTCGGAGACGAGGCGTTTGAGATCATCCTTGGTTCCGTAATCGGCATTGATCGCGTAATAATCCCGCACCGCGTAAGGACTGCCGTAGGAACCTTTGCGAAATTTTTCGCCGATCGGATGAATGGGCATCAGCCAAAGGATATTCACGCCCAAATCTTTCAACTCATCCAGTCGCGCGGTGATGCCATTGAAATTTCCTTCCTCTGAAAAATCGCGCGGAAAAATTTCATAAATAATTCCGTTGCGCAGCCAATCCGGCGCGGTGCGCGCAACGGCGGTATTCTGGCAAATTGCATTTTGAATCGCGACAGAGCAGGCGAAAAGAGCAATCAGCAGCGTGGAAAATCCAGCCCGCGCCCGGTGGAAAAAACTTTGTTTTCGGGCGACAAACGCCGTTTTCGCGCAATCGCCTGGAGCAATGCCGGTGGACATGCGGAAAAGCTACTGAAATGATTTTGATGAACCTACCGCACAAACATGCGGTGGAAACGGCGCTCGGTGGATTGCTATGAGTTTATGCGCCGTCACCGAAAATTTTAATGCGCCGCTTGCCTCTCGTGTGTTGTTTCATTTCCAGTTGGTTTTATAAAATTTCTCGCCGGAGAACGAATTCCCGAATCCGGCTTTCGCCACGCGTTTTGATTTCATCGGCATTTCTCGCCATCGGCATTGCCACCGCGAAAGGCGAAGCGATGCTGGAATTGTTCAACGTCAACTGGAACGAACTCGCGGCGAAAATGCCGGAAATTGCCGAGGCGGGTTACGATAGTTTGTGGCTTCCGCCGCCCGAAAAAGGCGGCAGCGTTTATTCCATCGGTTACGATGTTTTTGATCCGTTCGACCTGGGCGACAAAAACCAGCGCGGCACAATTCCGACAAAATGGGGCACGCGCGATGAACTGATTCATGCCGTCGAAATCGCGCATCGTTTTGGCATCCGCGTTTACTTCGACAACATCATGAACCATCGCGCGTTCGACACGCCGGGTTACAACTCGAACACGCCGACCAATCTTTATCCCGGCCTGGTTCCGGGCGATTTTCATCTGCAAACCGTTGGTCAATATTTTCGAAACTGGCCCGGCGTTGAAGATTACAACAACCAATGGGACGTGCAGAACGAGTCGCTGGGCGGTTTGATTGATCTCGCCACCGAACCCGGTTCCATCAATGACAATTTCGGCCCGACTCCCGGAAGCACGATTCCGAAACCGGTTTTCGTTCGCCAGCCGAATCACCCGGAATTTTACATGAACACCAACCTGCCCGCGATTGCCGGCGCGTGGCATCCATTCGATGGCACGAACGGAACACCCGTTCCCGAAGACGTAAACGCGTATTTGATTCGCGCCGCGATGTGGACACTTTACGTGACGAAATGCGACGGTTTTCGGCTCGACGCGGTGAAGCATGTTCCATCGGAATTTTTCGGCGATTCGTTCGACAGCCCGAACGGTTACGACGGCGGAATTCAGACGATGTTCGATTACATTCATGGCTACGGAAACAACGTCATAGGAAACGGCTACATCGAGCAGGACGACAATCGGAACAGCGTTTTCGACACCGAAGCGCCGCGCAACGACGCGATGTTGTTCGGCGAACATCTCGGCGCGCCGCCGTCGTTTCAGGAATATCTTTCGCGCGGAATGCGTTTGCTCAACGCGCCGCTCCAAAGCTGGATGAATAATGCGCTCGCGGGGAATACGTCACTCTCCGGAATGGATGGACGCGATTTCGCGCCAAACAACGGATTCAGCGCCGGGCAAGGCGTTCAGTTCGCGCAAAGTCAGGATCAGGTTTCGTGCTGCGCCACGCATCGCGAACTGCAGAATGCTTATTATTTCATGCGCGAGGGTTTGCCGGAAATTTATTCCGACGGCTACAATGAATCTACCGCGCCGCCCGGCGAATTTCCTTTTCCCAACATCGCCCACGCAAATTATCTCGGCGAATTCGGCGACAACCAGATGCCCGAAATCGCGTATCTGCATCATCAGCTCGCGCGCGGCGGAACGCGTTCGCGCTGGAGCGACCAAAATATCGTCGCGTTCGAGCGTTACGATTATCGCGATGTCGCGTCACCCGCGAATTATGCGAATGCCTACACGAATGCGGCTGCCACGGTCGTGTTGTTCGCGATGAACGATAACTTTAATTTTCCCGGCGACATCACTTTCGACGACGGCATCGCGCGAACGAGCGATGGATTTTACGGCGCGCGCCCGATTTCAAATTCGCGAAATCTCGGATTGGTCGTCGGTTTTCCACCCGGAACCATTTTAACGCAACTCGCGAGTTCTGCTCCCGGCGCGGATCGCGCGTATCCGAAATTGCTTGTGCACGAGGCGACGGGAAATTTTTCCGCCGCGCAACAATCCGCGACCCATTCCGATCCGGTTCAACGGTTGATTTATATCGGCGGACAAACACTCGCGCCCGGCGGCGGAGCCATTGAATTCACCATTCCGAGCGGCGGCTGGGTACTGTACGGATTGCAATGGCCGGAAGCCAGCCGCGCGAGCTTGTCCGGCGCGATCAGTTTGCGGCAGGGCGATGCGGAGGTTCCGCGAATCACGGTGTTGCGTCACGATGGCGTGAATGGCGACCCGAATTTTAATCCGATTTATCCGTTCAAAATGCGCGGCAGCATTGACGCGAACGGAAACGTGGTCGGCGGCATCAATGTTTCGAACCGGACTTACGCGATTGATATTCCGGTCGTGACGAATGGCGATTTCGACATTCAGGTTCGCAGCGATGCGTCCACCGCAAACACGCTGGTGAAACTGGATGGCGGCATGGACATCAACAGCCAGATGAATCTGGGACCGGAGAATGGATCCGATTTGCGCGACAATAAACCGGGTTATGTTTCGGATATTTTTCTCGGATACGAGCAGGCGGCGTTTCAATTTCGCAACGGCCCGGGAACAAATTTTAACATCGGCCCAATGCCGTATTCGGACGATTCCAAAGTGTCAGGACTCACGCAATTTGCGATTACGAATTTCAATCCCGAAACCGCGCGCGTCTGGATTCACAACGACTTGAATCCGATCAACACGCGAACCGGCCTGCAATCGGGATTTCACATTCTGCGCGCCCGGACGTTTCTGCCGCGCGACGGCAAGTCGGCGGTTTTCAATACATTTGCGCAGACTTTTTATTACAGCGCGGGTTTGCCCGGCGGAGCCATTGCGTTTCCGACATCGGACGGTTCCGCGATTTCGAGCGGCAGTTACACTGTCGTCGTCCGCGCGGACGATTCCGTGGCGAACGTGGATTTTAATATTCAGGACAGCAATTCAAATAACGACGATGCCGTGACCGGACAAAAAAATGGCAATGGCCCGACGTCGTTTGTCGGCGCGACGCAGGTGACGCCTGATCCGGCTTTAAACGCGCAATTTCCCAATTTTCCGCGAGAGTTTCGTTTCAATTACATCAACGTGCCGGACAATGGAACGGCGACGATTACGGTGAAACTCAAGGATTACGCGGCGGGCGTTTATTCGAATCGAGTGACGACTTTGACTCGCACGGTCGAAACACTTGCGCCCGCGCAGGTCGTTCATATTTCAAATCCCGCCGAAAACGGCGCCGTAATTCCCATGACGAGCAATTCGGTTTATCTGGTGCAAACCTGTTTTACCGCGACGCTCACAACGAATGACCCCAGTCTTTTCAGTATTTTCATCAATGGCGTTTTGCAGCCGCGCGCCTCTTACATTTTTCGTCCGCCCGGTTCGGTGTCAGGCTGCAATGGAATGCGTTCGCTGCTTTACAATTGGAGCGGAGCCTCGGCGGGGACGAATATAATTCAAGTGGTTTACAGCAATGGAATTGACCTGAGCGACACGCGAACGGTGATCGTGCCGCCGCCGCTGCGGATTTCGAGTCTGGGCGAAAACAATCAATTGGTCGTCTGGGACAGCGCGCCCGGCGTAAATTACACGGTTCTTGCGACAACCAATTTAAGCCAGCCTTTCGCGCCGATCAGCCCGGTCGTGCCGGGAAACGGATTGTCCACGTATTATTTTGACCCGTCGCCATTGGCGAAACAGAAGTTTTATCGGATCAAAACCGCACCGTGAGTTTTTCGCGCACCGCATAAACATGCGGTAGCAACAAACCGGCTGTTTTTTCTAAAGTGCAACCCAGCCCGAAAAAATTTATGAAAACCAAACTCGCGATTGCGGTGTTCACGAGCGCAATGACTCTCTCAGGTTTCGCGCAATTTTATGTCGCAGGCGATTTCAACGGTTGGTCCGCCAACGGCACTTTGATGACGGAGACCAGCACCGGAAGCGGAATCTGGCAGGCGACAATAGCGGGCCTCGGCAATTCGGCCCGGCACGAATTTAAAATTACCGATGGCGCGTGGGACGGTTCCGACAAACCGGCGGCAAACAGTTGGCTTTATTCGGATGCGGACGGAAACGTCACGATCACTTACGACACAAACAACCATTCGGATGGATGGGAGAATTCAATCGGACGCATCGGCGTGAGTCTGGATCCCGGAACATGGACGGCTGTCGGCGACTGGCAAGGCTAGGTCAAGAATGATCCCGCGACAACGATGACTTCCCTCGGCGGAGGAATTTATGAATTTCAACAAAACATCGCGCCGGGAACTTACCAGTATAAAGCGGTGGATACCGGCTCGTGGGACGCAATTGGTTCGGATGCGCGCAGCATCAACGCGGATAACCTGAGTTTCACCACGACGCCGGGCAACTCGCTCGCCATTTTCAAAGTGGACGCGTTGAACGGCACGATTCAAGTCGCCGTCGTGCCCGAACCGTCGAGTCTCGTTCTGCTTAGCGCGGCTGGCGTGACGCTGTTCGCATTTTTCCGCCGAAGGAAATAAATCGGAAAGCAAATGATCGCGTGTTCTCGAATCATTGAATTTGTGAATTCGCCTGAAATTCGCGTCATCAGCTTTCTTGTCACGCAAACAATTCTCGTTTCATAATGCGGCTATGGCCGCTTCCAGAATCTTCGACGCGCCGCTTCACGCGGCGAAGATGCGGAATTTTTCCCGCGCGCCAATTTTCCAGATTCCTCGCCGGTTGTTTTGCATCGGATTCGCGGTGGGCGTGTTGAATTTCGCGAATGCGGTTCGCGCCGATATTCTTTGGAGCGATCTCGGCGCCACGTTGGTTCACGATACGGGCGCGGGCAGTTCGTTTTTGACCGGAAGCGCGATGGATATTCTGGGCGGCGCGGCGCGGGAGGATGATTCGTCCACCAACACGCTCTATTTTAAATTCCACGTTGATCCGCTCTCGGACGTCAACACCGAGGAATATTTCGCCGCGTTTCAACTTTACGAGGGAGAAACCGAGCGGCTCGCGATTGGAAATTCCCTGAAAGCCTGGGCTTACAGCGCATTCAAAACGGATGAAACCGGCGACGCCAACAAAGTCTTCGGCGATATGGATCTCCATTCCGCGATGCCGGAACCCGCCGCGCTCGGAACGACGTTCACCTACGAATTTCCGCGGCGGGGAAACGAGCGCACGGTCGTTTTCAAAGTGCAATATGTGGCGGGCGGAAAAGATCTTGTAACCGTCTGGCTCAATCCCGATCTGACGGCGGGCGCGACGGAACAATCGCAACTCAAAAGCCTCGTCACGAAATTCACCGCCGACGCTTCGTTCAATCAAATTCGTCTTCGGCACGGCGGCGGCGGCGGCGGATGGACTTTCAGCGACATGGCCATCGCGACGTCGTTCAGCGATTTTGTCGCGAGCAGCAGCATTGAATCGGACGAAACCGCGTTCCATTACAATCGCGGCACGCTCGCTTTCAACGTCAAAACCTGGCAACGCGATCAGGGCCTTCCGCAAAACGCGATTCGCGCTTTGGCGCAGACGCGCGATGGCTAT
>DASSNZ010000334.1:0-13800 GCA_035701135.1 Verrucomicrobiia bacterium | reverse complement strand
CGCCGATTTACGTCAACGTCCGCGTCGTCGCGGCAACCAATGAACCGTTGGAAAAACGGGTCCAGGAAGGTTCGTTTCGCGAGGATTTGTATTATCGTCTGAACGTGATTGCCATTCCGCTGCCGCCGTTGCGCGAGCGATTGGATGACGTTCCGTTGCTGGTCACGCATTTTCTCCAGAACAAAGCCG
Source organism: Verrucomicrobiia bacterium (assembly GCA_035701135.1). Lineage (GTDB taxonomy): Bacteria > Verrucomicrobiota > Verrucomicrobiia > Limisphaerales > DASXHY01 > DASXHY01. The sequence goes on along the minus strand of DASSNZ010000334.1, from coordinate 13,611 downwards.
CCGCGCGAAATGGTCGCCAATATCAATTGACGCGCCGCGCGATGGAAATCTTGTGCGCGCACGATTGGCCGGGCAATGTGCGCGAGCTGGAAAATGCCATCGAACGCGCCACGGCGTTGTGTGATCGGGAAATGATTCATGTCCGCGATCTGCCGCCAAGCCTGCTTCAGAAACTGAATATCGTTCCGGAAATTGAGGAACCCGAGCAAACCGCGCCGTTGCCGGACGTTCCCGAAACGGCGTTGTATTCGCTCAAATCCGAACCCAATGGCGTGGAACACAACGGCGAAACTTCGAACGAACCGATCAAGCCGTTGAAAACATTTTTACGCGACCAGGAACTGGCGCACATGACTCGCGCGCTCGAACAGGCTGGAGGCGACAAAGAGAAAGCCGCGATTTCGCTGGGCGTCAGTATCGCCACGCTTTATCGCAAACTTGCCGAAGAAGGACACGGGTGACTTTTTGAAGTTTTGAGTTTTGAGTTTTGAGTTTTTAGTTTTCAGTTTTCAGTTTCAGCTCTCAGTTTTTGAGTTCGTAAGGTCCGATTTCCGAGGTTCAAAGGTGGTGCGTTTTCGACGGTTTTGGGTACAAGACCCCATCGCAAAATAGCGGAACAATTCTATAGTTTTCCACGGTCAGCGAAGGACTCGCCGCCACCCGCGAGTGACGAGTTGATCCAGAAGCGCGAATGAGCCTGGGAACGATATTGGTCATGCCTCGCGTCGGAATCAGTCCGATCAAGAGAAGGATTCAAAAGGATGGTTTTGGGACAGAGTCGGCTGTCGTTCATCGTCATCATTCCCGCGCCGCGGGAGGAATTTGATTTCGCGACGTTGAGATTGTCCGGAAACATCAACCAAACAACAAAAGGAAAAATGAAAACATTAACAAAAAGCATCATCTGCCTGTTCCTGCTTACGGCGGGAATGATCGTGCTGCAAGGCTGTCATACCGCGCACGGATTCGGCGAGGACATGGAAAACGCGGGAGACACGATTCAGCAAAAGACTCAATAGTTCACAACTCGGGCGGAAACGGCCCGATGTTATTTCGATTCAAAGCGCGAGACGCGGTGTTTCGCGCTTTGTTTTTTTTCAGCGAATGCTTTGGATTTTTTTCGCAAAGCGAACGCCGGAAATTCACGCGCTGAATGGCGCGAAATGAGTTTGGGCAAATTACCCTATGGAATCAGCCGACTGCGGAAATGAGGTTCTCCTAAACATTTAACCGGGAGAGAAAAATTTATGAAAATACCTACACAGATTGCGATTGTCGCCTCGTTATCATTGGTCGCCGGCTGCGCGCAAAGCCACAGAACGCGTTACAGCGAAAACATTTCGTCCGGTCCGAGTTACGAATCCACTGCCATCGCCAGTTCACCGGGCGGAGGCGTCGCCAGTCCGTCAAGCGTTTATTCCTCACAAACCGAGCCCGGCGGAACGACGGCGTCCGACGCGGAAATTGTGTCGCAGGTTCGCGAGACGCTGAGACAGGATCCGGTTCTGGCGGAGATTGTTCCCGGACTTCAGATTTCCGCCGCGAATGGCGTGGTGACTCTTTCCGGAAATATTGCCGATGCGCAACAGAAGCAAACCATTGATGCCGTCGTTCAGGAAATCGCCGGAGTAACGACCGTCAAGGATGAGTTGCAGGTCTCCGGCCAAACGGCATCCACGGGAATGGGAACTTCGGCTGAAACCGGAAATCTTTCCGCGACGTCGCGAACAGATGAAAACAGCAGCAGTCTCTATTCGGGCAATTCGACCAATTCGATGGAAAACAGTTCTGCCGCCGAACTGAATCCAACATCGCGAACCAACAGCGAAAGTCAGATTTACTCGAATTCAACCAACGACATGAGCGGCGCGAATCAGGAACTCAATCCGACATCACGAACCAACAGTGAAAGTCAGATTTATTCCAATTCGACAAATGACATGAACGGCGCGGGACAGGAATTGAATCCAACGTCACGGACGAACAGTGAAAGCCAGATTTACTTGAATTCAACGAACGACATGAACGGCGCGAATCAGGAACTCAATCCGACGTCACGAACCAACAGTGAGAGTCAGATTTATTCCAATTCGACAAACGATATGAACAGCGCCGGACAGGAATTGAATCCAACTTCGCGAACGAACAGCGAGAGTCAGATTTATTCCGAGCCGGATTCGATGAACTCAAATACGTCGAGCAATCAGGACAATTCGCTCAGCCCGACTTCCAACAACCAGAGCCAGCGCAATTATCAGAGCGGCGCGATGGGTTCCGAAAGCGGCGTGACCGTGATGGTGCAAGGCTCTTCGGCCGGCGACCAGACACTCGCGCAACAAATCACGCAGGATTTGCGTTCGGACAGCTCGCTGAGTTCCGCGCTGTCGCAGGTCAGGATTTCTTTGGAAAACGGAAAAGTGACGCTGCAAGGTTCGGTTCCGAACGAGCAGAAAAAGAAAGATATTGAATCCGCCGTTCAAAAAATCTCCGGCGTCAGCAGCGTGGACAACCAACTGCAGGTGGGTTCCAGCCAGCCTTCGCCGATGAACCAATAATCGCGACGATCATGGCAAAAGCTGCGAAAGAAAAAATCTCGCGTGGAAGCGGCGGGCGCAAATCCGCCGCTTCCAGCCGGGCAAAGGCGAATTTCCCGCAGGAAAATGAATCGGACAAATTGCAGGGCCGCGCGGGAGGAACATTGCCCTCGCGCGAAAAAACCGTCGTCGGCCACGCGCGCGAATGGGAACGGGAGAACGAAACTCCCGCACTGAAGGTTCAAAAAAATCAAACGTCCGAGAACCGCGCGATTCCGCGATCCAGACGACGCGCAAAGGAAATTGAAATCGAATACGAATACGGTCCCGGCTCGCGTTTTCAGCGGGAGGGCCGCGGCAAATCAGGAACCCGGAAAAAAGAACGCGGAAATCCTGAACAGCGTCGCGGACGTTAATCCCAATCCGAAACTCGAAAACCAAAGTCCGGAGCAAGCTCGAAATTTTCGACAGAAATTCCGAGCGAACTTCGGATTTCGAGTTTCTGTCTTTGAGTTTGCGGTTTAACGCTCTGGATACCGGCTCGTCCGCATGAAATTCGCGCAGAAATTTCTTGAACGCGGTCTCAAATCGAAAAACAATCACGCGGTTTTGAATCGCGCGGCAAACGCTTCGCGGCACGCAACGATTTTCGGTTTTTCATGGCCAGGTTGAAAAAAGAAAAAGATAAGGAACGCGAACGTTTTTACCTCTTCGCCGGGATGGGTGGACGCGCGGCGCGGCGAAAGCACAAGATGATGCTGCAATGGTCCATCGCGATCGGCATTCTGGTTTCGGCGGTTCTGGCCATCGCATTGTTTTTTCTGGATCGAAGATGACGGATAACTTCGGTGATGCGCGCCGAAAAAGTGTTTCCGAACTAGAGCTTGACAGGCTGGCGGCGATGATTAGTCTGTTTTCGATGTTAAACATTCGACAAATCAATCTGGTCGTCGTCGTAGGAAGCGGCGCCGTTGGTCTTTGTCGTTGTTAAAATGAATTTCGACAAAAACCCACGGCTGGAAACAGTCGTGGGTTTTTTGTTTCCCGCGGCGACAGCCACAACCGAAAGAGCAAATGAGCAAGACAACTGAAACAGCGAAATCGAAATCGAAACCGGCGAAAACCGGAACGTCAGCGACGGAACGCAGCCCGGCGATGTTCGGGCGCGATATTCTCGTCGAAGCCCTCGAACGCGAAGGCGTGGAAGTTATTTTCGCGTATCCGGGCGGAGCGAGCATGGAAATCCATCAATCGCTCACGAAATCCAAAATTCGCACAATCCTTCCGCGCCATGAACAGGGCGGCAGTTTCGCGGCGGAAGGTTACGCGCGCGCGACCGGCAAGGCCGGCGTGTGCATGACCACCAGCGGACCGGGCGCGACCAATCTCGTCACCGCGATTGCCGATGCTTACATGGATTCCTGCCCGCTCATCGCCATTACCGGACAGGTGAATCAGGCGATGATTGGCCGAGGCGCGTTTCAGGAAACGGACATCATTGGCGTGACGCTTCCAATCGTGAAGCACAGCTATCTGATTACCGACGTGAACGACATTCCGCGCGTGGTGAAGGAAGCGTTTTACATCGCGCAAACCGGACGCCCCGGGCCGGTGGTGATTGATATTCCGAAAAATGTGCAGCAGGCAAAAACGCAGCCGGTCTGGCCGACTCTGGAGGAAGTGAAACAATCCTTGCGCGGCTACACGCAACCCGATCTTCGCGCGGACGAAGTCGCGTTGAACGAAATTCTCGGTCTGATTGAAAAAGCCGAACGCCCCGTTTTGTATTGCGGCGGCGGAATCATTTCCAGCGGCGCGGCGGCGGAATTGAAAAAATTCGCCGAAGCCACGCAGATTCCCGTCACGACCACGCTCATGGGCATCGGCGCGTTTCCCGAAACGCATCCGCTTTCGTTGCGCTGGCTGGGAATGCACGGCGCGGCGTTCGCGAACTGGGCGGTGAACGGCGAATACAAACAACGCGCCAATCCAACCGAGCCGATGGTGAAAATCAAAGACGGCGCGGATCTGCTGCTCGCGTTCGGCGTGCGTTTTGATGATCGCGTGACCGGAAAATTCGAGGAATTCTGCAAGCACGGAACGATTGTTCATATTGATATTGATTCCTCGGAATTGAACAAAAACCGCCGCGCGCATCTGGCCGTTACCGGCGACATCAAAGATGCTTTGACTCGTCTCAATCGCATGATCGCCAAGCGGCCATTGAACAAAAAGCATACTTCGTGGCTCGCGCAGATTGACGAGTGGAAAACCAAAGCGCCATTCGCGTATCGGATCACGTCCGAGATTGCCAACAGCGATCACATGAAAGACCATCTTCAGGGACAGGAAGACCAGGTTATTTTGCAGCAAATGGTGATCGAAACCTTGTATGAACTCACGCAAGGCGAAGCGTTCATCACGACCGGCGTGGGCCAGCATCAGATGTGGGCCGGCCAATGGTACAAATACAAATACCCGCGCCAGTTCATCACGAGCGGCGGGTTGGGTTCCATGGGATTTGGCTATCCGGCGGCGCTGGGAATCAAGGTGGCTTTGCCGGACAAACAGGTGATTGATATTGACGGCGACGGCTCGTTCATCATGAACATTCAGGAACTGGCCACGGCGCATGTCGAAAAAATCGCGGCGAAAGCAATCATTCTGAACAATCAGCACCTCGGCATGGTGGTGCAGTGGGAAGATAAATTTTATCAGGGCAACCGCGGCCACACGTATCTCGGCAATCCCGACGAGCGCGCGCAGATTTATCCCGATTACGTCCGCGTGTGCAACAGCTTCAACGTTCCGTGCGAGCGCGTGATGTATCGGCGCGATCTCAAAGCGGCCATGCAGCGAATGTTGGAATCGAAGGAGCCGTATGTTTTGGATGTGGTGACGCCATACACCGAACACGTTCTGCCGTTCATTCCGGCCGGCCGCACGGTCGCGGACATGATCTGGAAAGCGTAATTTTTAGTCCGATTCAAATACCGGCGGAGGACTTGAAGTTCTCCGCCGTTTTGATTTGGGAGAGTGCCGCGATGCGGCATCCGTCGGGATTTTGATTTTATCGAAGATTTTTCAGCATCCCCTCAAAAGAGGAAACGGCGCGCGCTGACCTGTCCGCTTTGCGCGCTGGACCAATGTTTGGGAAAGTGCATGAACACTCTTTTAGAGCAAGCTCTTCACTTTGGCCAGCGCTTCATCCAATTTGCCCGCATCCTTCCCGCCGCCGCGCGCGTTGTCCGGGCGCCCGCCGCCTTTGCCGCCGACGATGGGGGCGATTTGTTGGATGATTTTTCCGGCTTGAACTTTCGCGGTGAAATCCGAGGAAACGAATGCAATCAATGTGACTGCGTTGTTCGACACGCCGCCGAGGACGACCATACCTTTGAAACGCGATTTCAATGCGTCGGCAATCGCCTGGAGAAAATCGCCGTCCGCGTCGCCGAGGTTGTGGGCGATGAGCGGGATGCCGTTCACGGTTTGCGCGCGGCCCAGCAATTCGCTCGCGGCGTTCGATGCGTTGCGCTGCACGGCGATGCGCACCTGTTTCTCCAATTCCTTTTGCTGCGCGAGCAACGCTTCAATTTTCTTTTCCAGTTCGCCGATGGGTGAATTGATTTTTCCGGCGACGGATTTGATCAGATGCAATTCCTGGTTCGCGCGATTGTAGGCTTCGAGACCGGCGACGGCTTCGATGCGGCGAACGCCGGCGGCAATCGCGCTTTCGCCGACGATGCGGAACAAGCCGATTTCGCCCGTCGCGCGGACGTGTGTGCCGCCGCAAAGTTCCATCGAATAACCGTTGAGCTTTTTCGCGTCGCCGCCGATTTGCACTACGCGCACGATGTCGCCGTATTTGTCGCCGAAAAATTGCATCACGTCTTTGCGCGATTTCACGTCGGCGTAGGGAACTTCCGTCCACGAGACCGGCGCGTTTTCGAGAATGCGTTCGTTGACGAGTTTTTCGATGTTGCTGATTTGCTCGGGCGTGAGCGGCGCGCTGTTGAAATCAAACGTCAATTTTTCCGGCGCGACCAACGAACCTTTTTGCGACGCCTCTTTGCTCACGACTTCGTGCAACGCCCAATGCAGCAAATGCGTGACGGTGTGGTGGCGTTGGATGGCGTTGCGGCGGTTTGTGTCAACTGAAAGCGTGACAATGTTTCCGGAACTAGGAAGCGCGGGCGTCTCGCCTGCAGTTGTCGGCGTCGCGCCGGCAACATTTTTTGACGTTCGAGATTCCGGCGCGACGCCGGAATCAGCACGCGGGACGCGTGCGCTCCCCGAATCAATAAAATGCAGCCAGGTATTTCCAGACTTTTGGGTATTCGTAATCCGCCAGAAATTTTTTCCGCTGGACATTTCTCCCGTGTCGCCGACCTGTCCGCCCATTTCGGCGTAAAATGGCGATGTGTCCAGCACGACGGCGGTTTTGTCTTTTACGGAAACCACTTCGAGAACTTTGGCTTTGGTTTCAAGATTCTCAAAGCCCACGAATTTCGTCGGCGCAGTGGTTTCAATTTCCGAAAGCGAAATGATTTCTTTCTTCTGTGCGGCGCGGGCGCGTGCGCGCTGTTCTTCCATCAATTTTTCAAAACCTTCTTTGTCAACGGTCAAACCGCGTTCGCGCGCCATCAATTCGGTAAGGTCGAGCGGGAAGCCGTAGGTGTCGTAAAGCTTGAAAGCAAATTCTCCCGAAATATGGGGAGCGCGCCCGCCTCGGGCGCTGTTTCCCGCGCCCTCGCGGGAAACTTCTGCGATGTCACCTGCAACCGAAACAACTGCGAGGGCGCGATTGGTCACGTCTGGGGCGGGTGTGCTCCCCTCAGGCGTCCATAACCACTGGTAATTCTCCGTCAAGGAAACCACTCCGTTATCCCACGGATTACGACAAAGATAATGAAACTTTTCTTCCAAATCCGCATCGCTGCGCATCAAGCGATCAAACGATTCTTCTTCCCATACATGAACGCCGGTGACGTTCGCCGCTTTGTTAATTCGATGCGCTGTCGTGGATTTAATTCCATGCATGATTTCTCCAAGCGACCAGAAAATGGGTTTGCCTTCTTTGTCCTGCTCCTTGATTTGCGGCTCGAACAGGAGATGAACGTGATCAGGCATTACGCATGCAGCAAACAACTGATACTGTCGATGCTCATGGGCGTAGAGAACGCTTTTCAAAACGATGTCGCGCTCGGCGGGAGTGAGTTGACGTTTCTCGCGTGTGGAGAATGTAACCATGTATTTACCCCATGGACGTTCAAAATGCGGAAGACGTCTTTTGGAATATTTTGCACCTTGGGCTTGCGACGCCGTAGAGCCAACCGCGAGGGCGCGGTTGGCTGCGCCCGAGGCGGGCGCGGTCCCCATCAATTTCGCGACTTCCTCGTTGAATAATTCGATTCCGCGGTCCAACGTCTTGTTAAACGATTCTTCCTCCGCGCGGATCACGTCCTGCACGTGTTTTTTCTTTGCGCGGATTTCGGGAAAAACATCACCCATTGTGTCGGCGAGGACGTCCACGAGCTTGTAGAAAAACGGTTCACGAAAACCGAGCGTGCGTCCGTAGCGAACGGCACGGCGCAAAATACGGCGCAGAACATAATTCCGATCCGTGTTGCCCGGCTGAATACCGTCGGCAATCGCAAAACTCAACGTGCGAATGTGGTCCGCGATTACGCGAAACGCGATGTCAATCTGGATTTGTTCGGCGGACGGAAGCCCGTGCGTATCCATCGGAACAGTGCGGTCCGCACTTGCCGGGCCGGGATGCGGTTCATTTCCGGTTTTCTCGATTTCAAGAATGTCGCCGGGCGCTTCGCCGCTGGTTTTAATCGGCGCGAACGGTTTGCCTTTGGATTCTTCCGGCGAAACGCCGCCGGGCAGCGTGCTCGCGTATTTTTTTCCGCTCAATTTTTCCAGCGCGTCGAAAATCGGACGGAAAATATCCGTCTCGTAATTGGAAATCGTCGCTTTGAAGTCCGTGAAGTTTTTCGTGCATTGAATAATGCTCGTCACGCGTTCGAATCCCATTCCGGTATCCACGTGCTTCGCTGGCAACGGCGAAAATGTTCCGTCCGGATTCGCGTTGAACTGGATGAAAACCAGGTTCCAGATTTCGATGCAGCGCGCGTCGCCTTTGTTCACAAGCGAACCGCGCGTGTTGCCTTCCGGCGTCAAATCCACGTGCAATTCCGAGCACGGACCGCACGGACCGGTTTCGCCCATCATCCAGAAATTATCTTTCTTGTTGCCGTTGACGATGTGGACAGCGGGATCGAGTCCGGCGGAACGAAATCTTTCCGCCCAATGATTCCAGGCGTCCTGATCGAATTCACTCGGATCGCCTTTCGCTCTGTCCGGCGAATAAACCGTGGCGTAAAGCCGTTGCGGTGGAAATTTCCAAATTTGCGTAACGAGTTCCCAGGCCCATTCGATTGCTTCCTTTTTAAAATAATCGCCGAACGACCAGTTGCCTAACATTTCAAAAAACGTGTGGTGATACGTGTCGAGACCGACATCGTCCAGGTCATTGTGTTTGCCGCCGGCGCGAATGCACTTCTGCGTGTCGGCGGCGCGCGGCGGGTTGTAAGGACATTTCGTTTGCCCGAGGAAAATCGGCACGAACTGGTTCATGCCCGCGTTGGTGAAGAGCAGGTTCGGCGAGTCCGGCATGAGAGACGAAGACGGCACGATGGTGTGCTGCTTCGATTTGAAGAAATCCAAAAACGACTGGCGAATTTGTGAACTGGTCATTTGCAAAAATTATTTTTAAAAATCAACGAAATCAGGGATTCGGGTTTGCGCAACGCCGAACTTGACGCGCGCCAGCTTTCCAACTCTCACGCGCGTTTGCAAGCTCGGCAACTGCCTTGGCGGGCGGGCAGGCGGCGAATTTCAGAATAACGCGGAGGCGCAGAGAGCGCGGAGATTCGCAGAGAAAAATATCTTCTCCCCATGAACCGGATCGCCTCCTCTCCCGGTCCCTCTCCTCCATTCGGGAATGGAGGAGAGGGTGGCCGAAGGCCGGGAGAGAAGCGTTTCGAGGTTCAGGGGTTCACAGCTCGAATCGAGATTCGGCGAAATCTCTCTCTGCTGACCTTTGCGCTCTCTGCGTCTCCGCGTTGAATTCACAATACAAAATCCCGGCCAAACCTCCGCTCGCGCATTGTCATTGGCCGGAATGTTCTCTATAACGTCCGTGCATGACGCCATCGTCCCGAAGCAAATCCGTTTCCGAAAAAGCCGGTCACTCCGGCGAAACGCGCCAATTTAAAAAACTGCTCGTTGCCAATCGCAGCGAAATCGCCATTCGCGTTTTCCGCGCCGCGACCGAACTCGGCCTTCGCACCGTCGCCATTTACGCGCAGGAAGATCGCCTTTCCGTGCATCGCTTCAAAGCGGACGAAGCGTATCTGGTCGGCGTCGGCAAAGGTCCCGTCGGCGCGTATCTCGACATCGAGGGCATCATCGCGCTCGCGAAGGAAAAGGAAGTGGACATGATCCATCCGGGTTACGGATTCCTGGCGGAGAACGCCGCGTTTGCCCGCGCGTGCGCCGAGGCCGGAATCACGTTTATCGGACCGCGTCCGGAATTGCTGGAAATGATGGGCGACAAAACCGCCGCTCGCGCTCTCGCGCAAAAAATCGGCGTGCCGACATTGCCGGGAACGGAGGAACCCATTTCATCGCGTTCGAACGCGCTCAAAATCGCGCAGGAAATCGGATTTCCATTGATCATCAAAGCCGCGTTCGGCGGCGGCGGGCGCGGCATGAGAGTCGTTCACAAAGCCGCTGATCTCGCGAATCTGCTGGACGAAGCGCAGGCCGAAGCGGGACGCGCGTTTGGAAACCCGGCGGTGTTTCTCGAAAAATATATTCCGCGCGCCAAGCACATCGAAGTCCAGGTTCTCGGCGATCGCCACGGAAATGTGCTTCATTTGCACGAGCGCGATTGCTCCGTCCAGCGGCGTCATCAGAAAGTTGTCGAAATCGCGCCGAGCATTGGACTCGACGACAAAATGCGCGTGGAATTGTGCGAAGCCGCCGCGCGCATGGCGCGCGAAGTGCGTTACGACAACGCGGGCACGATTGAATTTCTTTACGACCTGGACCGGCACGAATGGTTTTTCATCGAGATGAATCCGCGCATTCAGGTCGAGCACACCGTCACGGAAGTCATCACCGGCGTGGACATTGTTTATTCGCAAATTCTCATCGCGCAGGGAAAATCGTTGAAAGGTTCCGAACTCGCGCTGCCGGAGCAGGATGAAATTCCGCGAAACGGTTTTGCCGTGCAATGCCGCATCACGACCGAAGATCCTGAAAATAAATTCACGCCGGATTACGGAAAAATTCTCGCGTATCGTTCGAGCGGCGGTTACGGCATCCGGCTCGACGGCGGCATGGGCGATTCCGGCAGCGTCATCACACCGTATTACGATTCCCTGCTGGTGAAAGTGACGGCGTATGGCCGCACGTTTCCGCTGGCGTTGCAGCGCATGGACCGCGCGTTGCGCGAATTCCGGATTCGCGGCGTCAAAACCAACATTCCGTTTCTCGACAACGTTGTTAAAAACGAAACATTCATTTCCGGCAACGCCACGACGACGCTGATTGACACCACGCCGGAATTGTTCCGGTTTCATCCGCGACGCGATCGCGCGACCAAGCTTCTGACCTTTCTGGCGAATGTGATCGTGAACGGAAATCCGCAGGCGAAAGGTTTCAAATTTTCCGGGCCGATTCCGCAAATCAAACCGCCCGGCGTGGAGTCGCCCGAAACGAAAATGCCGCCGCCGCCCGGCACGCGTCAATTGCTGCTCGAACTCGGCCCGAAAAAATTCGCCGATTGGACGCTCAGGCAAAAGCGATTGCTCATCACCGACACCACGTTTCGCGACGCGCACCAATCGCTGATGGCGACGCGCGTCCGCAGTTACGACATGCTGGCCATTGCCGAAGCTGTGGCGCATCGCGCGCCGCAATTATTCAGCCTGGAAATGTGGGGCGGCGCGACATTCGATACGGCGTTGCGTTTTTTGCATGAAGATCCCTGGGAAAGATTGCGGCAGTTGCGCGCGCGCATCCCCAACATTTGCTTTCAAATGCTGTTTCGCGGTTCGAACGCGGTGGGTTATTCGAATTATCCGGACAACGTCGTGGCCGGCTTTATCCGGCACGCGGCCTCGCAAGGCATTGATATTTTCCGCGTTTTCGATTCGCTCAATTACACGCCGAATCTGAAAGTCGCGATGGAAACCGTTCAGGAAACCCACGCGATTTGCGAGGCGGCGATTTGTTACACCGGCAATATTCTCGATCCGAACCGCGCGAAGTATTCGCTGAAATATTACGTGAAACTCGCGAAGGAACTGGAGCGAATGGGCGCGCACATTCTTTGCATCAAGGACATGGCGGGACTGTGCCGGCCTTACGCGGCGTATCAACTGGTGAAAGCGTTGAAAGAGGAAATTGGCATTCCCATTCATTTTCATACGCACGACACGAGCGGCGTGAATTCCGGTTCAATTCTCGAGGCGAGCGACGCGAACGTGGACATTGTGGACCTTGCGATGGCTTCGATGTCCGGCTCGACGAGCCAGCCGAATTTGAATTCCATCGTCGCCGCGCTTGAGCACACGCCGCGCCACACGACGCTCGATCTTGAAGCGTTGAACGAGTTTTCCGATTATTGGGAACGCGTCCGCGCGATTTACAAACCGTTCGACACCGCGCCGGTCAGCGGCAGCGCCGAAGTGTATCTTCACGAAATGCCCGGCGGCCAATACACGAATCTCAAGGAACAGGCCGCCGCGATGGGCCTTTCGCAACGCTGGCCGGAAATCGCCCGGACGTACGCGGAGGTCAATCAGCTTTTTGGTGACATCGTGAAGGTGACACCTTCCAGCAAAGTGGTCGGCGACATGACGATGCTGCTCATCACGCGCGGCATCAAACCGGCGGACGTTCTGAATCTCGAACCCGGTTCCGTGCCGTGGCCGGCCTCGGTGATTGACATGCTTTCCGGCGGATTGGGACGACCGCTCGGCGGCTGGCCCGCGAAATTGCAGAAAATTATTTTGGGAAAACACAAGGCGACAAAAGGCCGTCCCGGAGCGAATCTGCCGCCGCATAATTTCAAAAGGACGCGCGAGGAATTGCACGCCAGACTCAAGCGCGAGGTGACGGACGACGATCTTTACAGTCATTTGATGTATCCGGAAGTGTTCGCGGAATTCGCGAAATTTTCGCGTGACAACTCGGATGTTTCCGTTCTGCCGACCGGCGCGTTTTTCTACGGGTTGAAACCGGGCGAGGAAATTTCCGTCGAGATCGAGGCGGGAAAAACTTTATTCATCAAACTCATCAATGTCGGTTCGCCGGATAAGGATGGTTTTCGCACGGTAACATTTGAATTGAACGGAATGCCGCGCGAGGCGAGTGTTCTGGATCGTTCCATTCAGACCAAATCCAGGGCGCGCGCGAAGGCCGACCTCGCCGATCCATTGCAGATCGGCGCGCCGATTCCGGGCATCATCACGTCGCTCGCCGTCGGTGTCGGCGCGAAAGTTTCCAAAGGCGACAAATTGCTCACGATGGAAGCGATGAAAATGCAGACAAGCATTTATGCGAGCGCGGACGGCATTGTGGAAAGCATTGAAGTGAGCGTGAGCGACACGGTGGAGAGCAAGGACCTGCTCGTGAAACTGCGCGCGCGGTAACCGGTTTTCGCGGAAATTTTCCGATTAGGGTGAACACCGGATTGAGCGCGGAACGCCGCGCCGATATAACAGAAAAAGATTTCGCGTCCGGCTTTTTGAGCTTGAGAAAATCGGCCGGATGTTGATAATAAAATCAAACCCGCGACAGTTCGCGGTTGCTCTTTGGAAAACAATTTTGATCCGTATTTTCGGATTCAATTTACCCTGCCTACGCGCGTGATTAGAAACTATGTCCTTGGACCGTAGTAAATAATCCGAGGGACTTTAACTGAGGTTGCGGCCGACAGGCCTTGACTGGAAGTCGAAAACAATCCAGCGGGTCCCCACCTGTTTCGAATAAGTTC
>DASSNZ010000333.1:0-29839 GCA_035701135.1 Verrucomicrobiia bacterium | reverse complement strand
GACGGTTTTTCCGGCGGCGTTCCCGAATCTGCTCGTTAACGGCGGCACCGGCATCGCGGTCGGCATGGCCACGAACATGCCGCCGCATAATCTCGGCGAAATCATTGACGGCATTTGCGCGCAGATTGACAACCCGGCGATCACGACGGCGCAGTTGATGAAGCATGTCAAAGGACCGGATTTTCCGACGGGCGGAATTATTTGCGGCGTCGAAGGCATCAGGAATTATTTCGAAACCGGGCGCGGCAGCGTGAAATTGCGCGGGCGCGTGGGCGCCGAGGAACTGAAGGGAAATCGCGAGCAACTCGTCATCACGGAAATTCCGTTCAACGTGAACCGCGCGGCGCTGGAGGAAAAAATCGCGGAACTGGTGAACGAAAAAATCGTCACGGAAATTTCCGCGATGCGCAACGAGTCGGACGAAAACACACGGCTCGTGATGGAATTGAAGCGCGACGCGAATCCGAAAGTCGTCATCAACAATCTTTACAAGCACACGCAGCTCGAAGTGACGTTCAGCGTCAATTCGCTGGCGATTGATCATGGCCGGCCCAAAACGCTGAACCTCAAGGAAATCATTCAATGTTATATCGAGCATCGCCGCGAAGTTGTTTTGCGCCGCACGCGATTTGAATTAAAGAAAGCCGAGGAGCGCGCCGAGTTGCTGGAAGGTTATCTCATCGCGCTTTCCAATCTGGATGAATTCATCCGCATTATTCGTTCCAGCAAAACGCGCGACGAGGCGCGCATCAAACTGTTAGGATTCGAGTGGTCGCGCGCGCAGGTGGAAAATTGGGGCGTTCTGATCCGCAGCGAAATCCGTTTGAACAACGGTCGTTACGCGCTGACCGAGCGGCAGGTGGACGCGATCCTGGATTTGCGTTTGTATCAGTTGACCGGCCTGGAAATTGACAAGGTTGAAAAGGAATACAAGGCGCTGCTCGAAACCATCAAGGATCTGCTGGACATTCTTGCCCGCGAATCGCGGGTGATGGGAATCATCAAACAGGAACTGCTCGCGATCAAGGAAAAGCACGCCGTTCCGCGCCGAACGGAAATTGTTCCGGATGAAGGCGAAATCGCGATTGAAGATTTGATTGCCAACGAGGGCGTCATCATCACGCTCACGCACAACGGGCTGATCAAGCGCACGAACGTCAGTTCTTATCGCGCGCAGCGGCGCGGCGGAAAAGGCGTGATCGGCATGGCGACGCGCGAAGCGGAAACGCCGGAGGACCAGGATTTCATCGAGCATCTGTTCACCGCGAGCACGCACGATTATTTGATGTTTTTCACGAACACCGGACGTGTTTACGTTGAGCGCGTTCATGAAATTCCCGACATGGGCCGCGCTTCCAAAGGACGAAGCATTGCGAATCTGCTGGAACTCAAGGAGGGCGAAAAAATCGCGGCGCTTATCCGCATCGTTTCCAAAACCGGTCCGAACAAGGAAGACGTGACGTGGGAACAATCCGGCGAATTATTTTTCGCGACGCAGCGCGGGACGGTAAAGAAAACTTCGCTCAACGAATTTGGCAACGTCCGCAAAGGCGGCATCATCGCCATCGGAATTGATCCCGGCGACACGCTCATCGAAGTGAAACTCACGCGCGGCAGCATCGTGGAAAACGGAGAGGTGAAGGATCCGGGCGATGACGTCGTGCTCATTACCAAGGACGGCATGAGCATTCGTTTCAATGAATCGGATGTGCGTTCAATGGGCCGCTCCGCGACGGGCGTGCGCGGAATTAATTTGAACGAAGGCGACGCGTTGGTGGCCGCGATTGTTGTTGTTCCGGACGCGACATTGCTTGTGGCGGGAGAAAATGGAATCGGCAAGCGCACGGATTTCGGCGAATATCGCGTTCAATCGCGCGGCGGCAAAGGAATCATCACGATGAAGACCAACGAAAAAACCGGCGGAGTCGTCGGCGCGCTGACGGTCCGCGACACCGATGAAATCATGATGATTACCACCGGCGGTCAGATGGTTCGGACATTTGTGAAAGACATTCGCGAAGCCGGGCGAAATACCCAGGGCGTAAAACTCATCAATCTCGGCGAGGGCGATAAATTGCAGGGAATCGCGCGCGTCATTGGCGAGCAGCAGGAAGATGCCGCCGTCGAACCCGAATCATCGGAACAACCGCCGCAGGCGTAAACGGAATTACGGAATTACAATTTCGGAACGGCAACGGCCGGCTGGGATTGGAGAATTCCGCCGAGCACGGATGTCATTTGTCCCGCGCGTTGGCTGAAAGAGTCGAGCGAATCCGGAATGACTTTCCCCGCACTGGGCGGAACATGCGAGAGATAATCCATTCCCGCCCGCAACGCGGTGTGGCGCAGATAAATTTCCTTGAGCGAGGCGAATGGACAAACGCTTTGAATGCGATCGGTCACCAGCCCGACGAGCGAACCTTCGCGCTCGCAACGTTTTCCCAGCCAGCGCTCGATCCAGAGTTTCAATTCCTGTGGAAAATCGCCCTGCGAAGAAAATGAAAAAACGAGAAGGTCCGCTTGCGCGGCTTTGTTGATCATTTCGGTTGCGCCGGCAGTGTTCCGCAAAATATCGAATCCGTACCAATGCACGCGCGGGATTTCGCCTTGCTGTCGGGGAAGCCGCCCGCAAAAATGAACCGCGCACTCGCGGGCCGCGGCGTTCTCAAAAATCACTATCACCAACTGGTTTCGCGCGGCTCCGGATTCCGCCGGTTCTGGAAAATAATTTAACATGATCCGTGCGGCGTTGCGGGAATTAAGTTCAACGGTTTTTCGCAACGCCGGAAACTAATTCAAGTTCGCCCCGCCAAATCCGAAATCAAGAGAGAATCTTCAAAATCGTAAGCAGCCGGAATTTGCGCCGAACGTCAGGAATATTCGACAGGAATGCCGCGCAAATACGAGAGAGTTTCAATTTGGAGTTCGCTACGGCGAAAGCCGGTCAATGCGCCACGTTCCGTCGGGTTGTTTTGAGTAACGAAACCGATCATGAAGCCGGCTCGGGCGGCCCTGCCAGAATTCGATCTGCTCGGGCGCGAGCACGTAGCCGCCCCAATATTCCGGCATCGGAACGTCGTCTCCGGGATATTGCGATTCCAGTTGTTTCCAGCGATTTTCCAGAACCGCGCGATTTTCAATGATTTCACTTTGATGCGACGCCCAGGCCGCGAGACGGCTTCCTCGCGGACGACTTTTAAAATACGCCTCGGATTCCGCAACAGGCAGTTTCGTCACGTTTCCCGCCGCGCAGATTTGGCGTTCCTGATCCGGCCAATAAAAAACCAGTGCGGCGCGCGGATTTTCCGTCAGTTCCCGTCCTTTGCGGCTTTCGTAGTTCGTAAAAAAGACAAACCCGCGCGCGTCCGCGCCCTTAAGCAAAACGATTCGCGCGGAAGGCCGGCCATCTTTGTCCGCCGTCGCAAGCGTTACCGCGTTGATATCCGCCGGCTGATTGCCGGTGATCTGGAGCAGCGATTTATACAAGCGGATCAGCGATTTGCGAAAGCGCCCGGCAACGCGGCGTCCCGCGGCCTGCTCGAACCATTTTGCGAATTGCGCCATCGGATCGGGATTCAGATCGGCACGGCGCAATCCGGCGAAATTATATTCATGTCTGAGATCCGCAAGGGCCATAAAACTCTCGGAATTTACAATGTGAATTGCATTTCTGACAGGAAATTACGGCGGAATAAACGCTAATTTCCGCTTACCTACGCTGATCTGGAAACAAGATCTGATATTGCCTAAAATTTAACGCGCACGAATCGCGGCCAGTAAAGCCGCGCGTCATTCACGATTTGCGCAAAGTCGAACGAATTGGCCGCGTAGGTGACAATCAATTCGTTCGTCGCGGAAGAAAGCGTTGGATGCGCTTTGGCCGCGTAACAAAAAATCCGTTTATTCCATTTCGCTTCCGGGCAACGGTAGATGACTTCCGCCGGACTCCACGCGCCCCACGGTTCGGACGCGGCGCGGGCGAGAATTTTTTCTGACAGGCCGTTTTCCGTGTAAATCAGAACAAACCGTTGCAGCTTTGGCGACCACGAAACCGAATATTCGTTTGCCATTTTTTCGCAAAGATTCGCCGCGTCATTTAAGTTTGTGCTCCAGCCGTTTCGCGAGCGAAATCGCCACGACGCAAAATCGCCCGGGTTTGTTTCCGATGTCCGCGCGAGAATCATTGTTTTGCCGCTACCCTGATGTTGGCGCGTGCCGAAAATATAGACAAAGTTATTTGTCAAAAACAGCGCGGAGCCAAAGACATATTTTTCGTTTGCGCCAGATTGAACGAAAGGGATTTTTTTCGCGCTCAAATTCCATTGCGTTGGCGGCGCGAGAGGATTGGAAACTTCGCCCAGCCAAACACCAATCTGGCGAAAGCCGAAAACGGATTTCTCGTCCGTGCGTTCGATTTGGTCCAGAAATAAAAATAATTTTCCGCGCACCATCGCGCCGCCAAATAACCAGAACCAGCCGTGGCCATCGGGCGGATTGACGAGCGATGTTGGTTTTCCGTCCGGAGATTTGCCGTAAAAAAATTCCACGTGAGCGTTGATTGGATTATTGCCAGATTGCCACGCGGCGGAATTGTGAATCATCGTGGCATTTGTGCGCCGGCCATCGCGCACGTCGCCAATGAAAGTGTCGCTGAAAAGCCAGAGTGTCAGGCCGTTCGTCAGCGCAACGGTGAAATCTCCGTCCGCGCCGATCCAACCGTTCGTGCGCTGAAAAAGCTTGTTGTATTCCGGCGCGCTTTGGGCGGTCCAGTTCGTGCCGCGCGCCTGTGTCGCAAGCGAAAGCGCAAGAAAAATTCCGATTGCTGTTTTCGTAAATGGGATTGAATTGAAAAAACTGAATAGCTTATTTCGGCTTCAACTGCGGGAACAAAATCACGTCGCGGATGCTTTCCTGCCCAAGCAACATCATGCAAAGCCGGTCAATGCCGATGCCAATTCCGCCGGCGGGAGGCATTCCGTGTTCGAGCGCGACAAGAAAATCTTCGTCCAATTTTTGCTGCTCGCCGCCGGCTTGATGCTCCAGGCGCTCGCGCTGCTCAATCGGGTCGTTTTGCTCGGTGTAACCGGGAGAAATTTCCTGTCCGTTGATGCAGCACTCGAAAACTTCGACGGTCGTCGGGTCGTCGGGCGAAAGTTTTGCCAGTGGGACCAATTCTTTCGGCAAATGAGTTACGAAAGTTGGTTGAATTAAAGTTGGTTCAATCAATTTCTCGAAGACTGCGCCGGTGACTTCAAAATCGGCGTAATCTTTTGTGATTTCTGCGCCCAAATCGTGCGCGCGTTGACGACGAACTTCTGGAGAAACGTCAAACCAATCGGCTCCGGCTTTTTCGCGAATTAAATCTTTGTAACGAGCGCGTTTCCAGTTCGGCGTGAGGTCAATTGTTTTAACAATTTTTCCCTCGGCATCTTTCGTTTCGATTTTCAACGTCCCCAAAACTTTTTGCGCGATGTGGCAAATCATTTCTTCAACGAGTTTCATCATCGTCTCGTAATCGCCGAATGCCTGATACGCCTCAAGCATCGTGAATTCAGGATTGTGTTTTCGCGAAAGTCCTTCATTG
This sequence comes from Verrucomicrobiia bacterium, assembly GCA_035701135.1. GTDB lineage: Bacteria > Verrucomicrobiota > Verrucomicrobiia > Limisphaerales > DASXHY01 > DASXHY01. Next base: position 24,255 of record DASSNZ010000333.1, on the reverse strand, counting down.
CGAAAATTTCTGCCGATTTCAAAAACTTTGTCCATGCCGCCGACGAGCAGGCGTTTCAGATAAAGTTCCAGCGCGATGCGCAGATAAAAATCGCAGCCCAGCGCGTTGTGTTTCGTCACGAACGGTTGGGCCGCCGCGCCGCCGGGAATCGCCTGCATCATCGGCGTCTCGACTTCCACGTAGCCGCGCGCGTGCAGAAAATTTCTTATCTCGGAAATGATTTGACTGCGCTTGAGAAAAATTTCTTTCACGTCGGGATTCGCCATCAAATCGAGATAGCGCTGGCGATAGCGGATTTCCGTGTCGGCCAGGCCGTGCCATTTTTCCGGCGGCGGACGCAGCGCCTTCGCGAGAATAACAAAAGGTGCTGTCGGCATCTTGCCGGCAGAATGGATTTGATCTTTCGGTAAAATGCCGGCAGCACGTTGTCCCAACTTGATCGAAATCTCTCCCGTCTTGGTCGTGAACAACGTGCCCCGCACGCCGACAAAATCTCCCAAATCCAAATGCGTAAAGGTATTCCACAAATCGTCGCCTAAAATATTTTTCTGCGCATAGACCTGAATCCGTCCGCTGCCGTCGCGCACGTCAATGAACATGGATTTGCCCATGTCACGATGCGCGGTGATGCGTCCGGCCACGGCGACTTCGCGTCCCTCGACGTAATTGGCGCGCGCCTCGGCGCAGGTTTCGCCGGGCGTGAATTTATTTTTGAACGGATCAATGCCTTTGGCGCGCAGCGCGTCGAGTTTGGCTTTGCGCTGTTCAATCAATGTGTTCACCGGATGTTGCTGCTGTTCCATAAAATTGCAGGCCGTCAATCAACACGAATTTTGAGCGGAAGTCCAAAGATTTGATGCGAACGGCGGTTTGAAATCATCACTGAATTTTCAAATATTTATGAGGTCGTGATATGAAGGAATGTCTAAACCCTCTCCCTGTCCCTCTCCCATCAAATGGGAGAGGGTGTCCGAAGGGCGGGAGAGGGTTCTTTCGATTCTCGACGCATTTCGCGCGGTGCGCTAAAACATTCGGGTGAAAGGTGATTTTGGAGACCCGCGTCTCCTGCTCAAACAATATTTTGGTTTCGCTTCGTTTCGTCCGCTTCAGGAGGAAATCATCCGCGATGTTCTGGCGGGCAAGGATGTTTTCGCCGTGCTGCCGACCGGCGGCGGAAAATCGCTTTGCTTTCAATTGCCGGCGCTGATGCGTCCCGGATTGACCGTTGTCATTTCGCCGTTGATCGCGTTGATGAAAGATCAGGTGGACGCGTTGCAGACGGCGGGAGTGCCGGCCACGTTTTTAAATTCCTCGCTCGCGGCGGGAGAATCGCGTCCGCGCTTGCGCGGATTGCACAACGGTGAATTTCGCCTGCTTTACGTCGCGCCGGAGCGATTGATGCTTTCCGGTTTTCTCGACGACTTGAAACGCTGGAACGTGAATCTGTTCGCGATTGACGAGGCGCATTGCATCAGTGAATGGGGCCACGATTTCCGTCCGGAATACCGGCAACTCGCGAATTTGCGAACGCATTTCCCCGGCGTGCCGATGATGGCGCTGACGGCAACGGCGACCGAACGCGTTCGCGCCGATGTCGTCAGGCAATTGCATCTGACAGAGCCGGCGTGTTACGTCGCGAGTTTCAATCGGCCGAATCTGACGTATCGCGTCGCGGCCAAAAGCGGCGCGTATGAGCAGATTCTGGAATTTGTTCGCAGTCGAAAACGCGAGAGCGGAATCATTTATTGCCAGGCGCGAAAGACGGCGGAAAATCTCGCGAGCAAGCTGAACGCGGACGGCGTTCGCGCCGCGTCGTATCACGCCGGAATGGAAACCGGCGAGCGCTCGAAAAGCCAGGAGGAATTTCTGCGCGACGAAGTGCGGGTCGTTTGCGCCACGATTGCGTTCGGAATGGGAATCAACAAACCGAACGTGCGATTCGTCATCCATTACGATCTGCCGAAAAATATCGAAGGTTATTATCAGGAAACCGGCCGCGCGGGACGCGACGGTTTGCCAAGCGAATGCCTGCTGTTGTTCAGCCCGGGAGATCGCGTGAAATACAGCCGGTTCATTGATGAAAAACCGGATCCGCGGGAACGCGAAATTGCGCGAACGCAACTCGAGCAAATCGTGCATTACGCCGAAACCGCGACGTGCCGCCGCGCTTTTCTGCTGGATTATTTTGGAGAAAAATTCGACGGAACGAACGGCGATTCGGAAAACGGCGCGGCGGGAAACTGCGGCGGTTGTGACAATTGCCTGACGCCGCGAGAAACCTGGGACGGCACGCTGGCGGCGCAAAAATTTCTTTCGTGCGTTTATCGGATTCGCGAGAAAAGCGGTTTCGGCGTGGGCATTCAGCACGTTGTCGAAGTGCTTTGCGGCGCGGAGACCGAGAAAATCCGGCGCTGGGGACATCAATCGCTTTCCACGTACGGAATCGGCGCCGAGCACAGCCGGGCGGAATGGGCGGCAATCGGACGCGAATTGGTGCGGCTCGGTTTGTTGCGCCAGAATGCGAATGAATTCAATGCCGTGGAACTGACGAACGAAGGCCGCGCCGCGCTGAGGGCGCGTCAAAAAATCACGCTCACGCGCCCGGTCGCCGCGACAGGACCGGCGAAACATCGCGCCGGAGAAATCGCGTGCGACGAGGAGTTGTTTGAGAAATTGCGGCAGTTGCGAAAACGTCTGGCGGACGAGCGCGGCGTGCCGCCATACATTGTTTTTTCGGATGTCGCGTTGCGGCAGATGGCGCGGTTTTATCCGAAGGACAACCAGGAATTTTCCAGAATCAGCGGCGTGGGCGATCGGAAGCTGCGCGAATTCGGCGCGGAATTTCTGGGAGAAATCGCGGCGCATCTGGCGAACCATCCGCGGCAAATTTTCGCGGACGATTCTTTCACGGAATCGGCTTCAGTTTCGAGAGGGCGGCTGGGCGAAACCATCCGCGAAACGCTCCATTTTTTCCGACAGGGAAAATCTGTTGCGGAAATCGCGCAAGTGCGCGGCGTGAAAGACGGAACAATTTACGGTCATCTCGAAGAGGCGATGTTGGCCGGCGAAACAGTGGAATGGGAACGATTGCTGGACGCCAGGGCGAAAAAAGAAATCGCCGCCGCATTTCGGCAACACGGTTTTGGAAATCTGGGCGGTGTGGTGGAATCGCTCGGCGGGCGCTACTCGTACGGACAATTGAAAATTTTTCGCGCCGCGGCGCGGAGGAAATTGATTCCGGCCGATGCCTAACATTTTTAAAACTACTTCGGCTGGCGGAAATAGGGCAGGTTCGAGCAGGCGGCGACGATGGAAAAAAGCGTCAGCATGGAGTAGGCGAGCACGACGGAAATCGGCCAGAGCAGCACGCGCACGATGGATTTTGCAACTTCGATCATGTTTCGGAGCAATCGGCGTCGGAAAACGGCAAACACCCGGCGCGCATGTGATTTTCCCCAATCCGTCCGGTCCTTCCGGCGCGATTCGGAAAAGCGCCACATTAAAGATGACAGATTCCCTTCGTCCATATCTTGCGAAAAGCATCCGCCGCGAGCGAAATTTCGGCAATGGGGCAAAGACCTGATGTCGGGGGAACAGGAAATATCGAATAATGAACATTCAACATCGAACATCGAACGATTTTTCCATTTTTCTTCCGCCGAATTTTTTTGGCGGTGTATTCCCGAAATCTTTTTCCGTGGAAAAATTTCTGAATGAAAACACGTTGCAATCGGTCTGATTCACATTGTGTCCATTGAGAAAAAAGATAGCTTAAAATTCAAAGTGAATTTCTCCGTCAATCGCCGTTCGTTTCTGAAACGCGCAGTTCTGGCCGCGGGCGGCGTCGCGGCGTTTCAATCATTTCCCGGTCCAAAACTATTCGCCGCGCCCGAGCCGTCTGACCGATTGCGATGCGTTCAGATTGGCTGCGGCGCGCGTTCCATGGCGCATCTGGATTGGCTGGTAAATCAAAGCAAAGACCACATTGTTGCGATTGTTGATCCCGATGAAAAATGCCAGGCGAAAGTTTTGCGCTGGTTGAAAAAACAAAATCAGAATCCCGAGAAAGTTCAGGTTTTCACGGATTACCGCGTGATGTTCGACAAAATCGGAAATCAGATTGACGCCGTGTTCATCGCAACTCCGAATCATCATCACGCGCCGGCGGCGATGCTCGCGATGGAGGCGGGAAAAGGCGTGTATTGCGAAAAACCGCTTTGCCATGACATCGCCGAAGCGCGCAAATTGCGCGAAATGGCGGCGCGAACCAAAACGCCGACGCAAATGGGAAATCAGGGGCATTGCGAGGAAGGTTATCATCGTTTGTGCGAATTTATCCGGGCGGGCGTGATTGGGAAAGTGACCGAAACACATAGCTGGACGGACCGCGCCAACGGCGGCATCGGGCCGCGTCCGCCGTCGCTGCCGGTGCCGAAGGGACTTCACTGGGATTTCTGGATTGGTCCCGCGCCGTATCGCGATTATCACGCTGAATTGCATCCGCACGCGTGGCATGGCTGGTATGATTTCGGCAACGGCTCAATCGGCAACATGGGTTGTCATGTTCTGGATGGCGTGTATTGGGCCTTGCAACTGGAACATCCCGTGTCGTTTGAAGCGGAGGAAATTCGCGACGGCACGAACGAGCGATTTCCGACCGGCGCGAGAATCCGATGGAATTTTCCCGCGCGCGGCGAAATGCCCGCCGTGAAAGTTTATTGGTATGAAGGTTTCAGAAAAGGCGCAAAACTGGATCCGACCGACGGATTGCACGCCGCGAAGGAAGGCGCGCGCAATCTGCCGCCGTTATTTTTTGAATTGCAGAAAAAATATCCGACGGAAAGTTTCGACACGAGCGGAACGCTTTACGTGGGCGAAAAGGGAATTATTTACACCGGCACTTATGGCGGAGAAATGCACGTTCTGCCCTGGAAAAGAATGCGCGAAATTTCCCAGCCGCCAAAAACGTTGCCGCGCTCGAAAAATGTGATGGATGATTTTCTGAATGCCTGTCGCGCCGGAAAACGCGAAACCGCCGCGGCATTCGATTACGGCGCGCGCTTGACGGAATTTACTCTGCTGGGAAATCTCGCGACGCGCGCGGGCATTGGAAATAAAGTGGAATGGAATGGTCCCGAAATGAAAATCACCAATCTGCCGGATCTCAATCAATACGTGGATCTGCCGCATCGAAGCGGCTGGATGACGTGATGGATTGAATTAATGGATTTTCGATTTGTGGCGAATGTAGAAAGGAATTCCAAAACAAAACAGCCGAGCCTGTTCCGGCTCGGCTGCTTGTATCGCCCCACTCGCCCAAATTTGCGTGAGTCAGATCACCGCGTTTTTCTGTTTCCGGTAAATGCAAAAAGGAATGCCCAGGCCCACGACTAAAAGTGCAAGGCTGGAAGGTTCGGGAACGGCTTGCACTTGAACGTTTCCTAAACCCGCGACGGTCGCCGGGTTCGCATCAGGTCCCATGGTTTCAAATCCATATTGGATGATGTTTCCCGGAGCGCTGGTCAAATTTACCGAGAACGGTTGGCCGCCGACCAGCGGCGCAGTTTTGCTTTGCACGAGAGCGTAGCTTGTCGTGAATTCCTTGATGAACGCGACCGAGTTGTATGGACTTACCAGTGTATTCGCGAGCACATTCCCGGAAAATGTCAGCGGACTTCCAGCGAGCGACGCGTCTTCCACGTAAAAACTGGCGTCCATGATTTTCGCGCCCGAGCCGTCACCGTTAACCCAATAAGCATCGCCCGGATTATAAACATTTACATTCGGCCCAAGTGTCAGCACACCTCCGGAAAATCCTGTGGGAAGATCCGCCGTGCCCCAGGCGCCGCCGGAAACATAGTTCATGTTCAAATCGAACCAATTCATGTAACCGATCCAGCCATTTGCCGGATTCACCGAAACGGTTGACTGAGCAAAACCGGCTACCGTCGCGCCCATCAAAGCGCAGCCAGCAAAGCTTGTTACGATTAGGGTTTTAAGGCGTGATTTCATGCTGAACTCTTTCCGTTTGTTTTTTAGCTGATTATTTTATTGGCTGATTTGTAGTAGGTTGTATTACATATTTAAAATCTCGTCAATATCTTTAAATCAGTTTAAAAACCAACCGCCGAATCGGATGAAAATCTGAGTTCCGGCATTTTTATGAATTTGAGCCGTTCAACAGCCTCTTTTGCAAAAAACCTTCGCAATCGGATTTTGCTGGTTTCATTTTTGGCGCATTTTTCCGTTTTCGCTCAGAACGCGTCTCAACCCGTTTCCCTTCAAACCGCCGAGCAAATCCGTCAGATGTCTATTGCCGATGCCGAAGAGCATCGCCCGGTGCGACTGCGGGGCGTGGTGACTTTTTTTGATGAATCACAATTTTATCAGTTCGTTCAGGACGACACGGCGGGACTTTATTTCAATCTTGGCAACCTGCAAAACCAGGTTCCGCTCGCGTCCGGTCAACTCATCGAAATTGAAGGTCAAACCGACAAAGGCGAATACGCGCCAATCATCACCGCCAAACAAATCAATATTCTCGGCGAAGGAAAATTTCCGGCGGCAAAACCGGTTTCCTACGAACAATTGGCCAGCGGACAGGAGGATAGCCAGTTTGTGGAAATTCACGGCATCGTCAGGTCCGCGCGCAAGGATGAGCAGGACAAATATTTTTCCATCGAACTCGCGACGGGCGGCGGACGATTGACCGCGCTGACGGCGAAATTGCCGGTCGCGCGCGGCGAAGATCTGGTGGACAGCACGGTGCGGATTCGCGGCGTTTGCGTCAGTCATTTCAACCGGCAACGCCAGCTTTTCGATCTGCGTCTGCTCGTGCCGCGCGCCGAAGATGTCGCCATCGAAATTCCCGCGCCGCGCGATCCATTTGCGACTCCCACACAACGCATCGAGCAATTGCTGCAATTCACTCCGCATGGTCCGTACGGTCATCGTGTCAAAGTCGAAGGAACGGTCGTGTGCCGGTTAAACGACGAAACACTTTACATCGAAGATAAAACCGAAGGGCTTTACGTCGAAACCAAACAACCCGGCGCGCTGCTCGTTGGCGAAAAGGTGGAAGTCCTCGGATTTCCCGCCAAAGGCGAATACACGCCGATGTTGCAGGACGCGATTTTCCGAAAAATCGAATCCGGTCCGCTACCGAAACCTGACAACATCACGGCGGACGAAGCATTGAAAGGAACGCACGATTGCCGGCTGGTGCGAATCGAAGCGACGGTTCTGGATCGCGCGCGACACAGTCGCGAGCAATTTCTCGTGCTGCAATCCGGCGGATTTATTTTTCACGCGTATCTGGAGCGGAAAGGAACGGGAACGGATTTCGTTTATTTGCAAAACGGAACGAAGGTTGCCGTCACGGGCATTTGTCTGATTGAAACCGGCGACGACTGGCACGCGGGCGAAGCGTGGCGCGCGAAATCGTTTCGCATTTTACTGCGCTCGGCGGGAGACATTTTCGTTCTCAAACGTCCGCCATGGTGGAATCTCCAGAAGCTTTTTTGGATCGTGGGAATTCTCGGATTTGTCGTCATCGCGGCGTTCGCGTGGGTGGCGATTTTACGCCGCCGCGTTCACAAACAGACCGGAATTATCCGGCAAAAACTTCAAACCGAAGCGGCGTTGAAAAAACGCTACGAAAATCTTTTTGAAAACGCGAACGACATGGTTTTCACAACCGATCTGGCCGGACGCATCACGTCCATCAACAAAACCGGCGAGGAATTGTTGCAGCGTCCGCGCGGAAAAATTCTTTCCGCGAAACTGGTGGATTTCGTCGCGGACGAACAGCGCGCCGCAGCCGGAGAATGGCTCGCGCAGGTCGTGAAAGGCATTGAATCGCCGCCGACGGAATTCGATTTCTTTGCCGGTTCCGGGCAACGCGTCCGACTTGAAATCGGCACGCGCATCGTCGAGCAGGACGGCAAGCCGCCGGAAGTCGAAGGCATTGCGCGTGACATCACGGAACGCAAGCGGCTCGAAAAAGAAATTCTCGAAATCAGCAATCAGGAACAACGCCGCATCGGACACGATCTGCACGACGGCGTTTGCCAGCAACTCGCCGGCATCGCGTATCGCATGGATGTTCTCGCCGATGAACTTCAGGAAAAAGGCGTCGCGGAATCCGCGGAGGCGGAAAAAATCGGCGCGTTGATCAACGAGGCGATCACGCAAACCCGCGGCGTCGCGCGCGGATTATTTCCCGTTCGATTGGAGGAAAATGGCCTGGCCATGGCGCTCGAAGATCTTGCCGCGAACGCGCAAAATTTATTTAAAGTTCATTGCGAATTGTCATGTCCGGAATCGCCCGCGATTGAAAACGGCGTCGCGCAGCATTTGTATTACATTGCGCAGGAAGCCGTTGTGAATGCCGTCAAACACGGCAACGCTTCGCGGATTTCCATTTCGCTGGCGCGCAGCAACGGCCGGTTCGCGCTGACGGTGAACGACAACGGCGCGGGTTTTCAATCGCCGCGCGAATCCGGCGGAATGGGAATTCGCATCATGCATTATCGCGCGCGGGTGATCGGCGCGAAACTCAATCTTGGAAGCCGGTCCGAAGGCGGCGCGCAAGTCACTTGTGTTTTTCATTCGGCTCTCCAGAATTCCGTCCAGGGAAACTGATATGACCAAAACAGCTCAAACCAAAACGGCGCAATCGGAAAAAAGCCGCGTGTTCATCGTGGACGACCACGCGATGTTTCGCGAGGGACTTCGGCAATTGATCGAGCGCGAGCCGGATTTCGTGGTTTGCGGCGATGTCGCGGAAGCGCACGAAGCATTGCGTGGAATTCGCGAATTGAATCCCGATCTGGTCATCGTGGACATTTCGCTGGCCGGCGCGAGCGGAATTGATTTGATCAAATCCATCAAAAGCGAGCGCGAGGATTTGCCGGTGCTCGTTGTTTCCATGCACGAGGAATCGCTTTACGCGGAACGCGCTTTGCGCGCGGGCGCGATGGGTTACGTGATGAAACAGGAACCGGCGAAAACAGTGAAAGCGGCCATCCGCAAAGTACTCGCCGGCGAAATGCATCTCAGCGAAAAAATGGCAAGTTCGGTCATCGCGCGATTCGTCGGAAACGCAAATGAATTGCCGCCCTCGCCGCTGGAATTGTTGAGCGACCGCGAACTGGAGGTTTTCCGGATGTTGGGGCAGGGGAAAGGCGTGCGCCAGATTGCCGAGGAAATGAACGTGACGATTCCGACGATCAATTCCTTCCGCAATCGCATCAAGGAAAAGCTCCAGTTGAAAACCTCCACCGAAGTCATGCTCCACGCGATTCACTGGTCGCGCGAGGGGACGCCGAAGCCGTAATTTTCTGAATTCGCATTTGCGGATTCGACAACGCGGTTTTCGCCCGGTACGGTTTTCGCATGTCACGTGATTACGTGTTGCAGCCGTTTCGGCAGGCGATTCATTTGCAGATTGATTACGCGGGCGAGTTGAACGAACAACAATTCGCCGCCGTGACCGCGCCGCCCGGACCGTCGCTCGTGATCGCGGGCGCGGGTTCTGGCAAAACGCGCACGCTGACGTATCGCGTCGCGTATCTGCTGGAGCAGGGAATTCCGCCCGAGCGCATTCTGCTGCTTACGTTCACCAACAAAGCCGCGCGCGAAATGATGCGGCGCGTGACGGATCTGCTCGGACAGGAATTGCAATCGCTCTGGGGCGGAACGTTTCACTCGATTGGAAATCGCATTTTGCGCCTGCACGCGAACCGGCTCGGTTATCAGCGCGATTTCACCATCCTGGATCGCGAGGACGCGAAACATCTGGTCACGACGTGCCTGGCGGAATCGGAAATTGACGTGAAGGCCACGCGTTTTCCAAAAGCGGAAGTGTTAGGCGATATTTTTTCAATGGCATCCAACATGCGCGAGCCGGTTTCGGAAATTGTCGCCGCGCAGCATCATTCGTTCATCGAACTGATTCCGCAGATTGAAAACATCCAGCAGCGTTATGCGAAACGAAAACAGGCGACGAACGCGATGGATTTCGACGATCTGCTCGTGCTCTGGCTGAAATTGCTCCAGGAAAATGCGGATGTATGCGAGCAATATCAACGGCGGTTTCAATTCATTCTTGTGGACGAATATCAGGACACGAACAAGTTGCAAAGCGAACTCATTGACCTGTTAGGCGCGCGGCATCACAACGTCATGGTCGTCGGCGACGACGCGCAAAGTATTTACGCGTGGCGCGGCGCGAATTTTGAAAACATCCTGAAATTTCCCGAGCGTTATCCGAACGCAAAAACCTATAAAATTGAAACGAACTATCGCAGCACGCCGGAAATTCTGAATGTCGCAAACGCGGCGATCACCGCGAATCTCCGGCAATTCGCCAAGCAACTCACGCCCGCGCGAAAGCCCGGCCAGAAACCGGTGCTTGTGACGTGCAACGACGCTTCGGAGCAGGCGGCGTTCGTCGCGCAGCGCGTTTTGGAATTGCGCGAGGAAGGTTTTGAACTGGACACGATGGCGGTGTTGTATCGCTCGCATTTTCACGCGCTGGAATTGCAGCTTGAACTCACGCGCCGCAACATTCCGTTCAGCATCACGAGCGGCATTCGTTTTTTTGAGCAGGCGCATATCAAGGACGTTGCGGCGTTTCTGAAATTCGTGAGCAATCCGCGCGACGAACTTTCCTTCAAGCGCCTCGCGCAATTGCTTCAGGGAATCGGCGGAAAAGGCGCTGACAAGCTTTGGAAAAAATTTAGTTCGGAGTTTCGAGTTTCGAATTCCGAGTCGCCGAATGCGAAACTCGAAACGCAAAACGCGAAACCCGAAACTCAAAACCAAAAACTCGCCGTCGCGTTGCAGAATTGCGCTTCCAGCGTTCCCAAAAAAGCGGCGGTCGCCTGGGCGCAATTCGTCGCGACCATTTCGCAATTGGAAGAAAAAAGCGTGCGAAACGACGCGTCGAAAATGATTCGCCTTGTCGTCGAAGCCGGATACGAAGATCACCTGGAGGAAAATTACGCGAATTTCCGCACACGACTCGAAGACCTGGAACAGCTTTCGGTTTTCGCGCGGCAATTCAAAAGCGTGGAGGAATTTCTCGCGCAACTGGCGTTGCTCACCAACGTGGAAGCCGAGGACCATCAGCCATCGAATCGCGACGAAGAACAACTGCGGCTCTCGACGATTCATCAGGCCAAGGGACTCGAATTCGATGTCGTGTTCGTCATCATGTTGTGCGATGGATTATTTCCCTCGTCGCGTTCGCTGGGCGACGGCGAAAATGCGGACGGCGAGGAGGAGGAACGCCGGCTGTTTTACGTGGCAATCACTCGCGCGCGAAATGAACTTTATCTGAGTTACCCGCTGATCCGCGCGATGGCCGGCGGAAACGATATGATGCAGCAGCCGTCGCGTTTTCTCAGCGAAATTCCGAAAGAGCTTTTGGACGAATGGAATTTGCGGCGGTACTGAAGTTTCGAAATTTTTTTCGCGCAAAGGCGCGATTCAAAATAGTGGTGTTTCGGCGGTTTTAATGGGCTGGAAAAATGATGGTGAAAACCGAAACCCGAATTCCGAAAGCCGAAAGAAATCCGAAATCCGAAGAAGAAGCATGGCGCGGATCATGACATATTTTTGAAGCGCCTCGAATAAATGATATGAAGCTTCTTGCGACCGCTGATTCGGAATTTGAGTTTGTTTCGAATTTCGGATTTCGACATTCGAATTTTTAGCGCACCACATCACCCACAGAAAATTTTCCCGCGCCGACAATCAACTCTTCGATTGTATTTTTTTCAAATCTTCGGCCAGGAACGCCGCCACATCTTTGAAGCGCGGGACGTTGTCCGGGCTGATGCCCATCAGAATATTGTGCGCTTCCAGACAGGTCTCGGTGATTTGTTCGCGCGTCGGAGTCGGAGCGGAATGTTCCATCGGCGTGACCGTTTCGCGCAATTTGAGTTCGCCGTTCATGATTTGGAAAAGGTGTAGAATTCCCAGGCTTTCCAAAAGTTCCAGGATTCTTTCGCTCGGATTGAACAGCTTGATCGCGCGTTCATCGCCTTGCGGCGGCGGCTCGCTTGTTTTCAGACCGAAGCCCGCCAGCACGCCGAGAAACGTGCTGTCCATCAGCGTGCATTCGGTGAGGTCGAGGACGAAACAGGAACTGCCTTTTTGCATCAGCTCGTTGAGCAGCGTTTTGAAATCTATGCTGGACGTGAAATTCGCGCGTCCCTCGATTTTCACGAAAACGCATCTTCGACCGACTGAGACTGACATTTTTGCTGAATTCATTGTTCTGCTCAAAAAATTGCCTTCCGATTTAAAATGGATCCAATCTCAGGCGACACGGCGCGAATCCGCGCGGCCAACGATTTTCACCAGCGCCTGTTGAAGCACGACGGATTCATCCAGACCGCTCGTCACCATGCGCTGGTTGCATTCGAGCAGCAACTGCATCGCGCCCACCAGTTCCGCCTGACTGTACTGTTTCACTTGCGGCAACGCTTTGTAAAGCACGTAGGGATTCAGCGCGAGCGGATTGAATCGTTTGTCGGACGGCACTTTGTCCGCCGGCACGCGTTCCAGTTGCGATTTGAAACGGTTGTAATCGCCGTCTGTTTTGATCCAGCCTTCGCGCTGCATTTCTTTCAACATCAACAACGCGCGCACTTTGCTGATCAATCCGTAAAGCAAACCGATTTCCGATTTCTTTGAATCAAATTTCGTTTCCCACAATTCTTCATCCAAGCGGCGGAGCAGCAGAGGCAAATCGCGATTTCCCAGCGCGTCGCCGAGCGCGAACGCGCGCGCGAGCTTATTACGCGTGCAGATGGCTTCGACATCTTCCAATTCAATTTCTTTTTTGTCGCCGACGAAAAGCGAAAGTTTTTCGATTTCGTTTTCCAACTGGCGCGCGTTCGGACCGACGCGGCTGACGATTTCCGCCAGCGCTTCTTCGGAGATTTCCTTCTGCCGTTCGTGAATCGCTTTGCGCGCCCAGCTTTCCACCCGCGCGGCCCAGTCTTTGTCGTCCACCGACCAGCCGGCGAAATTTTCAACTTCGCCGAGTTTATCGAGCGTTTTGAAAAAAACTTTTCGTTTGTCCACTTTTCCCGCGCTGACGAGCAAACGCACGTTTTGCCAGGAAAAAGTTTTCAATTCCTGCGCGAGTTCGGCGAGAGTTTCCGTGACGACGGCGGCGGATGCGGTGCGGTCATCGCCGAGAAAACTGCAATTTTTCAGCCAGACAACTTTTCCTCCGCCAAAAAACGGAAGCGTGTTCAGCGCCTCGCGCAATTTCGCCAGCGCTTTCAAGGCGTCGCCGCTGTTGGAAACCGCGGCGTCAATAATCTCGTGATTCATTCCGCCAAGTTCATCGCTCCACTCCTGAAAAATCTGCCGGGCGCGGCGCGAGACGGCGAATTCGTCTTCTCCGAAAACGAGGCGCAGCGGAGCTTCGGACTTTTTGGCGGCAGGCATCTATTCGGATTCGGCTTCGCTGCCCGTTTCGTTGATGCGATCGAGCACTTCGCTCATGTCTTCGACCTGTTCGAAAAGGGAATTGGTGACGTAGATCGGGCGTTTCTGCGCGGTGGCAAGCGCGAGACAATCGCTCGGGCGCGCGTCAATTTCGACGAGCTTTTTCGCGAGTTCGTTTTGTTGCTTGAGAATGAGCCGGGCAAAGTAGGTGGAATTTTTCAATTCCGTGATGACGATGCGTTCGACGGAAATGTCGAAGCCTTTGAAAATGCTTTGCATGAGGTCGTGCGTCAGCGGGCGTTCCTTGGGTGTGTCGCGCAGAAAATTGCTGATGACCATTCCCATTTGCGGCTCGACGTTGATGACGAAAACCTTGTCATCATTTCCAACGAAAAGCGCGCAACCGCTGTTCGCGGGCAGAATCCCTCTGATCTGGACCGGCACGACATCATTCTTCATAAAAATATTGTATTGCCCGGGCGACGAAAAAACAAGTGCGCGACAAGTCGGGTGTAACACTTACCAATTCGGTTTCGAGTTCCGAGTTTTGAGTTTCGGGTTCCAGGTTCGAAATTCGGTATTCGATGTTCAATGTTCAATTTTTCAATAACCGCTCCGAGCGTCGGTATCTTTGCGCCTTTGCGCTGGATTTCTGTAAAAGTGTTGCAACTTAGATTTCGTTTTGAACTTTTGGCGCGGACTCCTAATGTATTTGCCGTGTCAGTTTTAAGCTATTTCGTGACGGCGTTGATCGCCTATTTGCTCGGCTCGATTCCGACCGGATTTCTCGCCGCGAAATCACGCGGCATTGACATCCGCACCGTCGGCAGCGGCAATATCGGCGCGACCAACGCGTTTCGCATTCTCGGAAAACGCGCCGGAATTTTCGTATTGCTGGTGGACGCGTTGAAAGGCTGGATCGCCGTGTCGCTGATTCCACCGCTTGTCATAAAAATTTTCCCCGCCGTTCCGATCGAACATCTGCGTCTGGCTGCCGCGATCTGCGCCATTCTCGGTCACAACTACACCTGTTGGCTGAAATTCAAAGGCGGCAAAGGCATTGCGACCACCGCGGGCGTTGTCATTGCTCTCGTGCCGCTCGCGCTCGTGATTGTTTTAAGCCTTTGGATTGTTCTGGTTTTTTTGACGCGCTACGTTTCCGTGGCGTCCATGACCGCCGCGTTCGCGCTTCCGTTTGCGACGTGGTTTACGAAGCAAAATATCGGATTAACCGCCGTGACCGGCGCGATGGGCGCGATGGCGATTTACAAACATCGAAAAAATATTCAGCGCTTGCGCGCCGGAACCGAGAGCCGCATTTCGTTTAAAAAGGAGACTGCGCGATGAAAGTGACCGTGCTTGGCGCGGGCGCGTGGGGAACGGCTCTCGCGCGATTGCTTCAACTGGGAAATCATTCCGTCACACTTTGGGCGCATCGCCGCGAACATATCGAGGAACTTCGGCGCGCGCGCGCCAATGAACGTTTTTTGCCCGGAATTGAACTGCCGGAAAATCTGAAACTCGAAGCGGATTTGTCCGGCGCGATTTCCGGCGCGGAATTGGTCGTCGTCGCCGTACCGTCGAAAGCGTTTCGCGACGTGACGCGGCGATTGGCGGATTTTTCCGGCGTCATTGTCAGCGTGACGAAAGGAATTGAATACGATTCCGGACGGACGATGTGCGGCATTCTGGCGGAAAACGCGCCACGCGCCAGCGGCGTGGCATTGTCCGGGCCGACGTTTGCCATCGAAGTCGCACGCGGCATTCCGACCGCGATTGTTGCCGCGAGCAAAAATGCGTCGGCGGCCGCGGAAGCGCAGCAACTGTTTAACGGCCCGGCCTTTCGCGTTTATACCAGCTCGGATATTCTCGGCGTGGAACTGGGTGGCGCGCTGAAAAACGTGATCGCCATCGCCGCCGGCGCGAGCGACGGGCTGGGATTTGGCGACAATTCGAAAGCGGCGCTGGTGACGCGGGCGATCTCGGAAATCCGGCGTCTCGGCGTGGCGTGCGGCGCGCAGGTGGAAACGTTCACCGGATTGAGCGGCCTGGGCGATTTGATGGTCACCTGTTTTTCCCGGCACAGCCGAAATCGCGCGTTCGGCGAACGCGTGGCGCGCGGTGAAAATGCCGCTGAAGTCGCGGCAAAAACGCCCGCCGTGGCGGAAGGTTATCCAACCGCGCGCTCCGCGTTTCAACTCGCGCGCAAACACGACGTTGTCACGCCGGTGATTGATGAAGTTTACGGAATGCTTTACGAAAACAAGGACGTGCGCCAGGCCGTTCGTGATCTGATGTCGCGCGATTTAAAGGCGGAGGATTGAAGCGGGACAACGCGAAAACGCGGAGAACGCAGATTTTCGCGGAGAAGACCTGAAAGTCGGAAAATTCAGATTTCGTGTTTTGGGCAGAAATTTTTTCTATTCGACTCCCAGCGTTTTCCGCATCTCCGCGTTAAAATTTTTCCCCGTTCCTTGGTCCATTTCGTCGAATCGTTCATGTCATTTTCCCATTTTCCGCCAAAATTTTCCTTCGCTCAATATGGCTCGCTCTGACCGGAAGTTACTGCGTTTCTGAGCGGAACGCCCCATTGATTCTGTTTTTGCCGGATGCAACTTAGGTTTTTATGGAGACGGTGATTATCATCGGCGCGGGAGCAGCGGGATTGACGGCGGCGAACGAACTTTCGCTGCGCGGAATTCCAGTGGTCGTGATCGAAGCGAACCGGCGTGCCGGCGGGCGCATTCGCACAACCCGGAGCGCGACGGGCAATTTGCCGATCGAACTTGGCGCGGAATTCATTCACGGCGTTCCTCACGAGCTTTGGCAAATGATTCTCGCCGAAGGCCTGCAAGTGCATGAAGTGCCGGATCGCCATTGGCAATTCGCGAATGGAAAATTGTCCGAAAGAGAAAATTTCTGGAGCGAACTTTCCGGCGTTGGCGCGGAACTGAAACAATCCGGTCCGGACATGGACGTGCGAAGTTGGCTCGAGCGAAAACACAATTTGAGCGCGCGCGCCAAAGAACTTGCGCTGAATTTTGTGGAAGGGTTTCATGCCGCAACCGCGGACCGAATGAGCGTCCGCGCCTGGGCGCGGGCCAATGCGGAATCCGACGAGCAGGAAGGTCGGCGCGCGTTCAGAATTCAAAACGGTTACCAGGAAATTCCGCGCGTGATGATGGCGCGATTGAGGCCGCGCAATGTCTGGATCTATTTCAACGCCGTCGCAAAATCCGTTCGATGGGAACCCGGCGCGGTGGAAGTGGAGGCGGAATGTTCCGGCGTCACGCGGATTTTTCGCGCGGCGCGGGTTATCGTCACCGTTCCGCTCGGCGTTTTGAAAAGCGAGCATCGGGGGATTGTTTTCGAACCGGCGCTGGTCGAAAAAGAGGAGGCGATTAGCGGATTGGAAATGGGACACGTTGTCAAAGTGACGCTTCAATTTCGCCTGCGCTTCTGGCATCTGGAAAATTTCGGTTTCGTTCACGCCGCGAACGAATGGCTGCCAACCTGGTGGGCGGATGAGCGCGGGCTGATTCTCACGGGTTGGGCGGGCGGTCCGAAAGCAGGCCGGCTGGGAGAGGAATCGGACGACGCGATTGTCGAGGAGGCGATTCGCGCGTTAAGCCGGATTTTCGGCGTGGAGCAACAGCGTGTTCGCGATCAGCTTGTGGAAAGCTGGCGGCACGACTGGAGCCGCGATCCGTTTGCGCGCGGCGCTTACAGTTACACGCCCGTCGGAATGCTGGACATGCCGCAGCGTTTGGGAGAACCCGTGGCGAACACAATTTATTTCGCGGGCGAAGCGACGGCGAAAAGCGGAGAACAGGGAACGGTTCACGCGGCCATCGCGAGCGGAAAACGCGCGGCGCGGGAAATTCTCGAAAATACGAGAACCCATTTCGCTGTGCCGCAAATCGCGCGGGTGTGAGGAAATTGGAAAAACTGAAACGCGAATCTTAGAAGAGAAAATGCCAGACAGCGAACCGTCTGGCGTTTGTGTTATTTCTTCAGCTTACTCCTGGTCTTGATTCATCGGCGGATGATCCGGGCCGCCCGCATCGCCGGGACGGCCTTCGCCATTCGGTCCGCCGCGATGTCCGCGCGGGCGCGGCGGGCGAAGTTCGTCAGGCGTCAATTTGCCATCGTTATTTTTGTCCAATGTGCGCAACGCGGCGGGCGCGTTGTCAATTTCCTGCGCATCAATTACCCCGTCGTGATTGGCGTCCAGAACGGAGATGATCGGAGGCGGCGGCATCCGGCGGCCAGGCCGTTGATGCGGCGTTGCTCCGTTGTCCTGGGCGATGAGACATGCGGCCGAGCCGGCGACGGCGACGGCGGCGATCATGAGTTTGAACTGTGTTTTCATTTTATTCCTTTCGTTTTGTGTTCGCGCCATTTTCCGCATCAACAGCGACGCGGCATCTTGAATGTTGCGAACTATCATGCCGCCACTTTACGAGGGCGCACCTTAAGCGAACGTGAAGAAGAAAATTTTTTGCGGCAATATGCTGCCGACATCTTGTCGCTGTTTATTTTGTTTTGTTGGCAGGATGCCGACAGCACGTTTTTCTTCTTCATCTCATCTTAAGGTTTGAATTGCGATAGTTTCGCGCCGGGAATTTCACTGCGTGAAAATCGCTGATGCGATATTCTCGACGCGAATGAGACTTCTTGTTGTCGAAGACGAGCCGGATCTTTTAAGCAGCCTTGCCCGAGCATTGCGCGAGGAAGGTTACGCGGTGGATACGGCCGCGGATGGCGAGGAGGGAATCTACAAGGCGCAAAGCTCGGATTACGACGCCGTTATTCTGGATGTGATGCTGCCGAAACTCGACGGCTGGGAAATTCTGCGGAAACTTCGCGAAACGAAAAAAACTCCGGTGCTGATGCTCACCGCGCGCGATCAGGCGCGGGATCGCGTTCGCGGACTGGACACGGGCGCGGATGATTACGTCGTTAAACCGTTTGATCTTTCGGAATTGCTCGCGCGACTGCGCGCGCTGATTCGCCGGAGCGCCGGGCAAACGCGAAATATCATTGAAATCGGCGATGTCGTGATTAACACCGCCAGCCGCGGGGTTTTTCTTTCTGAAAAACCCGTCGCGCTCACGGCGCGGGAATACGCGCTGGTGGAATTTCTTGCGCTTCATCGCGGCGAAGTCGTGACGCGCACGGCGCTTTACGAACATCTTTTTGACGAGGACGACAGCACGCTTTCAAATCTGTTGGACGTTCACGTTTCGAATATTCGCAAAAAGCTTGGCGCGGAATTTATTGTGACGCGTCGCGGCCACGGATACGTGATTGAAGGTTAGGCATGTTTTTCAATTCCATACGTTGGCGACTGCAACTCTGGTACGGCGTCATTTTGTTTTTGGTGCTCGCCGGATTCGGCTTCACTGCCTATCAACTGGAAAGCGGGCGGCAATTGCGCCGGATTGACGGTGAATTGCAGCGCCGCGTCAACTCGCTCGCGGAGTCGTTTCGCCCGGCGCGACCGCCGAAACGAGACGACAGGGAACGTCCGCCGATTTCAGAACCGCGTCCGGAACGGGATTTTCCGGACGAACCGCCGGAGCGAATTCATCCGCCGCGATTGTTTCATCCAGGACCGAGGCAGGCGGCGCTTTTCGACGAGACGGACACGAACGGATTTTATTTTGTGATTCGTTCGCGCGACGGAAAGGAGCTGGCGCGCTCGACGAATGCGCCGGCGATGACGCGAATTCCGCATCGAATGCGAATGGGGCCGCAGCCGCCGCGAACGCGCGGCATTTACCGCGAAATGATCGTGAGCGCGCCGCCGGGAGAAATCATTCTGGTCGGACGCTCGATGCAATCGGAACTGGCGGGATTGCATCGCGTGGCATGGCGGCTCGCCGGAGTTGGCGGAGTGATTCTTATTTTCGGCCTTGCGGGCGGCTGGTGGCTGGCGTCGCGCGCGATTCGCCCGATTGAAACCATCAGCGAAACGGCGGTGAAAATTTCGGCGGGCGATTTGTCGCGGCGGATCAATGTCGCGGACGCGGAAAGCGAATTGGGGCGGCTTGCGGCGGTGTTGAATTCAACCTTCGCGCGATTGGAAGCGGCATTCGCGCAACAACAGCAATTCACTTCCGACGCCGCGCACGAATTGCGAACGCCCATTTCCGTGATGCTCACGCAAACGCAATCGGCTTTGAATCGCGAACGTGGCGCGGCGGAATATCGGGAAACCATCGAAGCCTGCGAACGCTCGGCGCAACGAATGCGGCGTTTGATTGAATCGCTGCTCGAACTGGCGCGGCTGGACGCGGGGCAGGAAACGATGCGGCGAACGGCGGTTGATCTGGCGCGAATCGGCACGGATTGCGTCGAGGCGATTCGGCCGATGGCATCGGGTCGCGGAATTTCGATTCAAACGGAATTCGCCGCGGCGGAATGTTTGGGCGACGCGGAACGGCTGGGTCAGGTGATTACAAATCTGCTCGCGAACGCCGTTCATTACAACAAAGACGGCGGAGAAATAAAAATCGCCACGCGACGGGAAAATGAATTCGCGGTTATGTCGGTGAGCGATACGGGAAACGGAATTGCGCCGGAACATTTGCCGCGAGTGTTCGAGCGGTTTTACCGGGCGGACGCGGCGCGCACGAGTTCGCAGGGACGAACCGGATTGGGGCTGGCGATTTCCAAAGCGATTATGGATGCGCACGGCGGAAGCATTGAAGTGTCGAGCCGTGTTGGTGAAGGAACCACGTTCACGGTCCGGTTGCCGGTGAGTTGAACGCCGGTTCATTCGCGCGATTTTGAATCCATTAAAATTGTGACCGGTCCGTTGTTGGTCAGGCTGACGTTCATGTGCGCGCCGAATTCGCCGGTTTGAATCGGCTTGCCGAGATCGGTGGTGAGTTGAGCGATGAATTTTTCGTAAAGCGGAATTGCGATTTCCGGCGGAGCGGAGCGAATGTAGGACGGACGATTTCCTTTTTTCGTGCTCGCGAAAAGCGTGAATTGGCTGACCAATAAAATATCGCCGTTCACGTCGCGAACGGAAAGATTCATCACGCCGTGTTCATCGTCGAAAATGCGAAGCCGCGAAATTTTTCCGCTCAACCATTGGATGTCTTCATCGGAATCCGCAGCTTCGATGGCGAGCAACACGAGCAGGCCGGATTGAATTTGAGCTTTGGTTCCGAAATGGATTTCCACTGAGGCGGAGGAAACCCGTTGAATGACGGCGCGCATGGAATTTTTATCCGCGAATGGATTTGCTCAGGCAAGATTTTTGCGAACTTTGGGGTGCAGCCCTAGTTTGAAAAATTCCGCGTCAGGGTTTAAGCTTCTCGCATGAAAACAAGTGATGTGACAGACAGACTTCAGGACTGGCAAAAAAAAGTCAGCGAATCCGCCCGGAACGTGGGAGAGGCGACGGACCATTACGTCCATGAAAACACCTGGTCGAGTATCGCCATCGCGGCGGTGTTTGGGTGTTTGATTGGTTACCTGCTCGGGAACCGGCGCGATTGAGCGTTTGGAATTCAACCGCGCGGAAAAAGCGCGGCGCTTAATGAGAATTCTTCGGCGGAATGCAGCCAAGTCTCGCAAACAGCAAAAGATACGCGAGGCCGGCGCAGGCCAGCAGCCAGTAATGTCCTTTGTCGGCGTGATCAATTCCGATTCCCAGGACGATTCCGATCACGACGATCGTGAAAATGATGCCGAATAACTTCATGGCAAAAGAATTGCCGATTTCGCGCGTTGTTTCAAGCTTGTTCGCGTTTCAACCCGGTTGAACGACACGGCGCGCCTGACGTTTCGGAAGCGCTGAATTTGTCCGCAACGGGCGATTGGATTCTGTGGACGGAAGGAAATCTTTCAGAAAACCCGGTTTGTCGTAGCGCCCGCCGCGCTGATAATCGCGCCAAAGCGTTTCCGCAATTATTTTTGGATCATTCGCCGTTTCGTTTTTCAGAAAATTAAAAATCAATTCCATGAGCCGGACCAGCGCAATGGCGTCGGTGCGCCCGGTTTGCGCGTGCAGCCATTCGCTGAAACGCATGAACGCGCGAAACGGAGAATCGGTTTCCTTCCAGATCAGCGGCGTGGTTTCGATGAAATTTCCGCTGTTGCCAACCAGGTCCCAATAACGCGAGAAACGCCGGATTTTCTGCATCGTCGCGAAATCCAGAAGTTTGTTCTGCAAAATTTCGTAAGGCGGATGTGGATTGTAAACCATTTGCCATTCGTCGTTGTGCCGGACGATTGGCGTTCCGCGCAGGCGCTTGAGAATGCCGACCTGAATTTCCTGCGGCCCGAGCGCGATGAGCCGGTCGAATCCCGCCGCGAAACTTTCGAGTGATTCGCCGGGCAAACCCGCGATCAAATCCACGTGAAGATGGACGCCGGTGTGATTTCGCAGGAAGCGAAAATTTTCCTCGAGCCGCGCGTAATTCTGCCGGCGTTTAATCCGCGCGCCGACTTCCTCTTTGAACGTCTGAATGCCGACTTCGAATTGAAGCGCGCCCGGCGGAAATTTTGCAATCACTTCGCGCAACGCTTCCGGCAGCCGGTCGGGAATCATTTCAAAATGATAAAAATGGCCGGGCTGATGGCGTTCGAGAAAAAATTCCAAAATGTTTTTGCTGACCGCGACATTGAGATTGAACGTGCGATCCACGAATTTGAATTGTTTCGCGCCACGATCCATCAGCCGTTTTAAATGCCCGAGCAAAACCGGCAGCGGCGCCTGGCGAACGGGAACCTCCAGTGATGAGAGGCAGAATTCGCACGTGAACGGACAGCCGCGAGAAGCTTCGACGTAAATGATGCGATGCGCGATGTCGTCGTCGTTGTAAAGATCGTAAGGCAGCGCGAGGCTGGAAAATTCCGGCAGCGGCGAAGCGATGATTTTATTTTCCGGCCGTTCGCCGGAAATCAATTGCGCGCAGAGTTCGGCGAATTTCAAATCGGCCTCGCCGGTGACAACAAAATCCGCGAGTTGAACAATCGGTTGAATTTCCGTTTCGTGACTGACTTCCGGACCGCCGAGCACAAGGGTGATTTCCGGATGGACGCGTTTGATCGCCGCGATGACTTCCAGCGTTGGCGCGGTGTTCCAGATGTAAACACCGAAGCCGATAATTTTCGGATTTCGCGCGAGCAAAATTTCCGCAATGTCAATCGGACGCTGGTTGATGTCGAATTCGACGAGGCACGCGGCGGATTGGAGCGCGCCGAGATTGGCGAGCAAATAACGCAGGCCGAACGACGCGTGAATATATTTCGCGTTGAGCGTGGCAAGGACAATATCCGGCATCACGCGAACTTAACACGAGGCGCGTTTCCGGCGCAACGAGTTGGATAGAGTGTCCGACAGCGAAAAAGTTTCACCACTGGCGAACGCGATAGAAACGTTGCGGACCGGTCGCGGTGGAATCAATCAAAGTCTGAATTGTTCCATTTCCTGCTGTTGACGGAAGCGCGGTCCAATCGGGATTCGTGAGCGAATCTTTGAATTCGAGAATATAAATTTTCCCGCTTAACGTTGGAACATGGATTTGCGAAACGCCATTGCCGCGCGTGATATTTTTTGGCGAGGCAAAAATCTCCGGCGGTTGATCGCCGATGATTGCCAGCGTGTGAATGTCGCCCGCCGCGATGCGAATCGCGTTGCTCAGTCCCGCGGGAACATTGGTCGCGTCGCCGCTTCCCCAGGAAACGATTTTTCCGTTGGCCAGCAAAGCCGCGGCGTGAGCGGTTCCGGCGGCGATTGCCACCACATTGCTCAAGCCCGGCGGGACATTCGTCTGGCCCTGATCATTTTGGCCCCACGCGAAAACAGTTCCGTTGGAATTCAGCGCGAGATTGAAATCGTTCCGCGTGGAAATCGCGACGGCGTTGTTCAAAGCGGGCGGAACGTTCGACAAGCCGAACGAAACATCGCCCCAGGAAACGGCCGTGCCGTTGTTTTTCAACGCCAGTTCGTGAGTGCGTCCGGAGGAAATTTCCACGATGTTCGTGAACGTTTGCCCTGGCGGATTCACCTGGCCGGAAACATGCCAGCCCCAGCCGAACACCGTGCCGTCCGAAGTCAATGCGTAACAATCGGATTCTCCGGCGGTGATCGCGATTACGTTGGTGAGATTTGCGGGGACATTGGTTTGACCGTTCGAATTATAGCCCCACGCGACGACCGTTCCGTCTTTTTTCAGCGCGACACTGTGCCATCCGCCCGCGGCAATGGCGACAACGTTGCTGAGTCCGGGCGGAACGTTTGTTTGTCCGTCTGAATTTCCGCCCCACGCGACCACGGTTCCATCGGCTTTGAGCGCGAGGCTGTGTTCGTAACCGGCCGCAACCGCGATGGCGTTGGTCAATCCGGCGGGAACGCTCGTCTGGCCGTAATAATTGTTTCCCCATGCAGCCACGTTGCCGATGGAAAGAACCGCGTTGGAACTGACAGCGAAACCGAACGCGTTGCTGACGACGACCGAGTAATTTCCGGCCTGATTTTTTGTGAGGTTGGTCAGGATCAAAACCGGTTGTGTTTCTCCGGGAATATCTTCGTCGTTGAATCGCCATTGGAAGAAAGCGGGTTCGCTGCCGGCGAAATTCAAATCAAAGCGAACATTTCCGGACGGATACGAAACCTGATTTTGCGGTTGATCGAGAATTGTCGGTTTGGCGTCGCTGACCGACAAAATAGCGACGGAACTCGTTGCGGAACCGAAGACGTTTGTCACGACCACGCGATAATTTCCGGCGTCCGCAAGTTGAAGATTGGAAATCGTCAGAGTG
>DASSNZ010000332.1:0-4157 GCA_035701135.1 Verrucomicrobiia bacterium | reverse complement strand
ATTGCGCGAGGTCGGCGAGTACTTCGACGGTTTCCGGGCTGAGATGATGCTCGATTCCTTCAATGTCGCGACGCTGCGTTTCGGCATCCAATCCGAACAGGGAAAAAAAACGCGACAAGGTTTCATGCCGGTTCTGGATTTTTCGCGCCACATCACGACCAGTGTCCGTCAAAACCAGTCCGCGATATTTTTCGTAGTGAACGTAACCGGCTTCGTCCAGTTTTTGGACCATCGCCGTGACCGACGCCTGCTTGACCTTGAGCGATGACGCGATGTCCACGACGCGAGCGTAGCCTTTCTGCTCGATCAATTCGTGAATGCGTTCGAGATAATCCTCGGCGCTTTGGCTCGGCGATGTTTTCGGCATGTCAAAGCGATTAAACACGGTTTCGCAAAGTTCGCAAGGATTGTGGCGTCGAAAAAATTTCAACCCGGCCGGTCCGGTTGTGTTGCGGCGGAACTGGAGTAAATTTCTGCGGAAAGGAAACGCGATGAAAAAGAATTCAAAACAGGCGGAGCAACCCAAACCGTTCACGCCGGGCTTGAGCAAAGCGGCGGTGCGACAGCGAGCGTTTGAATTGTTCCGCGACAAACTTCCGAATCATCCATTGACGCTGGAGGACTGGGTGTTGGCGGAAAAAGATCTCGTCCAGACAATGCAACTTGAGCAGGCCGGCTGAAGCGCGGAGTTGCGAATTTCTCCGCAACTATTTGCCTTTGAGAATGGCGATGCCGTAATCGCGATTCATTTTCGCGATGAAGCTCAGGCTGATTTCCTTCGGGCAAACGGCTTCGCATGAGCCGGTGACGGTGCAACTGCCGAAGCCTTCGGCGTCCATTTGCGCAACCATGTTGAGCGCGCGGCGGGTTTTTTCCGGTTTTCCCTGCGGAAGCAAATTCAGGTGCGAAACTTTCGCCGCGACGAAAAGCCTGGCGGAAGCGTTTTTGCAAACCGCGACACATGCCCCGCAGCCGATGCACGCGGCGGCATCCATCGCGACATCGGCATTCTCTTTCGGAACGGGAATCGTGTTTCCGTCCGGGGCGCCGCCGGTGTTGACGGAAATAAATCCGCCGGCCTGAATGATCCGGTCGAACGCGGAACGATCCGTGACGAGATCTTTGACGAGCGGAAATGCGCGCGCGCGCCAGGGTTCGATTGTGATCGTCTGGCCGTCTTTGAAATGCCGCATGTGAAGCTGGCACGTCGCGGTGCCTTTTTGTCCGCCATGCGGAATGCCGTTGATGACGAGCGAGCACATGCCGCAGATTCCCTCGCGGCAATCGGAATCAAACGCGATGGGTTCCTCGCCGCGGGCGATCAGTCCTTCGTTGACCACGTCGAGCATTTCCAGGAACGACATGTCTTCGAGCACGTCGCGGGCTTCGTAGGTTTCGAAACGGCCGGGAGCACCCGCATTTTTCTGCCGCCAAACTTTCAATGTGAGATTCATAACGAAATTCTATTTTATGCCCCAGCCGCGCGCGCGGATTTGAGCGTGTGAAATCCGATTTCGCGTTTGCGTTTTGGCCTCGCGCTTTCCCGCATCAATTCGCGAATGGCTTCGAAAACGACTTTGAAATTCTTGTCGTATTTTTGTTCCAGATCGGCGAGCCGTTTCGCCAGTTCCGCATTCGATGTGAGCCATTGCCGCAGCCGGACAAACGTTCGCATGATTTCGATATTCACTTGGACGGCGCGCGGACTTCGGAGAACGCTGGAAAGCATTGCAACGCCTTGCTCAAAAACGAACGGCAAATACTTTCGATGCGCCACTTGCTTCAAGGTCACAATTTGTGACCTTGAATTTTTGCTTGTTTCAACGGAAAAACCGCTTTTTTGTTCTTTTAAGATCACAATTTGTGATCTTAAAACCTGGTCGGATTCTTCCCGGGCAAGCTGAAAAGTAAAATCTTCTGGAAAACGTTCCGTATTACGCTTGACCGCTTGATTCAAAATTCGAACCTCGACACCGTAAAGCGAGGCCAAATCGCGATCCAGCATTACGCGCTGACCGCGAATATGATGAATCACATTTTCGATTCGCTGAACAGGAATCAGGCTATTTGCTTTCTTTGCCATTACAATTCGGACTCGAATTCCAACCTAAATTTATTTGTAACTCCGCGTACTCATGTGGACTTCCTCGTACACGAGCGGTTCTTTGTGAAGCTCGGGTGATTTGCCCGCGCCTTTGTATTCCCACGCGGCCACGTAAGCGAAATTTTCGTCATCGCGTTTCGCTTCGCCGTCGGGCGTCTGATATTCCGTCCGGAAATGGCCGCCGCAGGATTCGTTGCGATGCAGCGCGTCGAGGCAAAGCAATTCGGCGAATTCCATGAAATCCGCCACGCGGCCGGCGTATTCAAGATTTTGATTCAGCTCGCCGCCCTCGCCCGTCACGTTCACATTTTTCCAGAATTCCTCGCGCAACTCGGGAATGCGTTTCAGCGCTTCCTTCAAACCGGCTTCGTCCCGCGCCATGCCGCATTTTTCCCAAAGCAAATGTCCGAGTTCGCGATGCAGCGAAGTCGCGCTGCGCTTGCCCTTGATCGAAAGCAATTTGCTCGTGAACGCGCGAATGTCTTCCTCGGCTTTTTTGAATTCGGCGTGGCTCGTCGAAGGTTTCGCCTGCTTCGCCGTCGCGAGATAATTTCCAATGGTATAAGGCAAAACGAAATAACCATCAGCCAATCCCTGCATCAGCGCGCTCGCGCCGAGGCGATTCGCGCCGTGATCGGAAAAGTTCGCCTCGCCGATGACGAACAATCCGGGAAGATTGCTCATCAGATTGTAATCCACCCACGCGCCGCCCATCGTGTAATGCACCGCCGGATAAATGCGCATCGGAACTTTGTACGCGTTTTCGCCGGTGATTTTTTCGTACATGTCGAAAAGGTTTCCGTAGCGCTCGCGGATTTTGTTTTCGCCCAAACGGGAAATTGCGTCCGCGAAATCCAGATAAACGCCTTTGCCGCCCGTACCGACGCCGCGTCCGTCATCGCACGCTTCTTTCGCGGCGCGGGATGAAATATCGCGCGGGGCGAGATTGCCGAAGCTGGGATATTTTCGTTCGAGATAATAATCGCGATCTTTTTCCGGAATGGACGCCGGCGGTTTTCCGCAATCTTCTTTTCGTTTCGGAACCCAGACGCGGCCGTCGTTGCGGAGCGATTCGGACATGAGCGTGAGTTTGGATTGATGTTCGCCGCTGACGGGAATGCACGTCGGATGAATTTGCGTGTAACACGGATTCGCGAAGAACGCGCCTTTTTTGTAGGCGCGCCACGTCGCGGTGACGTTGCAGCCTTTCGCGTTGGTCGAAAGAAAAAAAACGTTTCCGTAACCGCCGGTCGCAAGCACCACCGCGTCGGCGGCGTGCGAGGAAATTTCTCCCGTGATGAGATTGCGAACAACAATTCCCTTCGCATGGCCGTCAATTACCACGAGTTCCAGCATTTCAGTCCGGGGAAACATCTGAATCGCGCCGCGACCGATCTGGCGTGACAATGCCTGGTACGCGCCCAGCAACAGTTGCTGGCCGGTCTGGCCGCGCGCGTAAAAAGTTCGCGAAACAAGCGCGCCGCCGAAAGAGCGGTTGTCGAGCAAACCGCCGTATTCGCGCGCGAATGGAACACCTTGCGCGACGCATTGGTCAATGATGTTCACGCTGACCTGCGCGAGCCGATAGACGTTGGCTTCGCGCGAGCGGAAATCGCCGCCTTTGATCGTGTCGTAAAAAAGCCGGTAAACCGAATCGCCGTCGTTCGGATAATTTTTCGCTGAATTGATTCCGCCTTGCGCTGCGATGCTGTGCGCGCGTCGCGGGCTGTCCTGGAAGCAAAAGCATTTTACCTTGTATCCGAGTTCGGCGAGCGAGGCTGCGGCGGAGGCTCCGGCCAATCCGGTGCCGACGACGATGATGTCGAATTTCCGCTTGTTCGCCGGATTAATGAGCCGGATGTCGAACTTGTATTTTTCCCACATTTGTGGGAGCGGGCCGGAAGGAACTTTGGAATCGAGAATCATAACTAAAAATCCGAAATTCGAAATCCGAAACTCACATCAAAGCCGAAATCCGAAACCCGGATGAATTGCGTTGCCGCGCGAAAAATCTTTCGGAATGGAACTTTCGGATTTCCTTCGGATTCCGGCG
>DASSNZ010000331.1:0-11608 GCA_035701135.1 Verrucomicrobiia bacterium | reverse complement strand
CATGAACAATTCCGGCAGCTCGAAATAATGAATCGGATTGAACACGGCAAGCGAACGAATCGAAGCTTCGGGCGGATTATTTCTTCGGCCCGGCAAAACCGCGCTCACAAAATGATGCACCGGCTGGTCGGGCGGAATCCTGCGGCGCATTCGCGCGGTCATTTCCGCCAGATACGATTCGCGCGGATTGACGAGATCCGGCCGCACCTGGAGATAACGCGGATTTTTGCTTGGCTTGCCATCCACGATGCGCGGTCGCGCCGAGCACACGAAAAATCCCGTCGCGCTTTCCGCCGCCGCCTCGCGGATCACGTTCTGCATCGGCTCGGTGAATTGATAAAACCCGATGGAATCCTGCATCAATTCCCGCGCGTCCTCGCGCGTGAGCGCCTCGTAATTGGAAAAGAAATTTCCCGGGCGCGCGTAATCCGATTCCGTTTGCTTGTCGTAACCGCGATGGATCGCGTCGTCCGGACGCTGGAAAAGCCGGTGTTCGCAATTTTCCACAAACTTCAGCGAATGATCTCCGGCGGTTTCGGGCAAAGCCGTCAACGCGCCCGGCGGAACAACGACTGACGCGCTGATGTCATCCTCCATCTGAATTTTCACCGCCGGATGAAAATCTTTTCGCAAGCCGAACGTGCGCCACAATCCGTCGGAATCGAAACCGACCCGCAGATGCGTGGTGACGAGTTTGTTGTTGTCGCATTTCAATTCGTTGCCCGGACTGCCGTTGATGATGTCCACGCGAAAATGCTCGCGCCAGCGGTCGCCCCACGCCGGTTTGTAATACCGTTTCACAACGAAAACGAGTTCCTTGATGTATTGCGGAATGCCTTCAATCCACGAATTGTATTCCGGTTTGTAATCGTGCTCGTCGGGCATGAGCAATTTGATCACGGAACCCAGCGAGCGTTCCGCGCTGAGAATCGGGCGCTTGTCCACTCGCGAGGGATCTTTGAATCGTCCGCTGTAATCGCGCGCGATCAGTTCGGCGACGCGATCAAAATCTTTTTTGAAATCCGCGACAAACACCGGGCCGATCAGAATCGCGTCCGTAATGGGTTTTGAAAGTTCGGATTTTCCGCCGCCGGAAACGGTGCAGGGCTTGTGACAAAAAGTTCCTTCCGCGACGGTTCCCACGAGCCGCCACGCGCGATTGTGCGACGGTTTTTCCATTCGCACGCAATATCCGGACGGACGGACGTAAATTTTCCCGGGCAACAATTTGGTCCAGTTTTCAGATTCGCCGGCCGGCCAGAAAACTTTCTGCTGATGCAGATCAAATCGCGCTTCGCCCACGACATAAACAATTTCCGGATAGTTCCTGTCCGTCGCGTAGCCTTCCGGATGCAATTCGATCCTGTCGCGATACAACGTGGAAAATTCCGCGAACGAATGCCCTTTCGGTTTGACGTGAACGTTCCCGCTGAATTCCTCGCCCAGATCGTAACTCGGCAAAACCAGCGCGCCGCCGGCGTGTTCCTCCTCGCACAATCCGAAAAGATTCGCCGCGTAACTGATCTGCGTCTTCACTTCTTTTTTGCAATAGCCGAAATAATTATCGGCAATGATGGTGACGATCACGCCGCTTTCATCGCGGCAGGTGAGCTTGAACGCGTGTCCGTCATTGTACAATTCCCGTTCATCTTTCCAGCACGTTCCGTCGCGGCGCTGGCGTTCCGTCGCATCTTCCCATCGCGGCAAACCGGCTTCCTTTTTCGTCACTTTCCCCAGGAACGGCGCGAGGACAACGCAACCCGTGTGCCCCGTCCAATGTTCCACGTCCAGCGCGGCGTCGTTTTCCGGCAATGACGGATCCCCGGCGTTTCCGAAAATGCTTTCAACGAAATCAAGATTGCTCACCAGATTTCCCGGCGCGAAAAAACGGACTTCCATCGTTTTGCGCGAAGTGAAACCCGGCACTTCCGGACAAACCACCGGACGAAGAAACAGCGAAACCAGTGTTTCAACCGGATGCGGCTGCGTCGCGGTGAACGGCAATCGCATCAATTCGCCGGGCGGATGAAACGCGAGCGAAAGCAGTTTCGCGAAAACGGATTTCGGCACCGCGATTTTGTCATCGGGAATCGGCAGGCCGCCTTCGGTGATATGAAAACTTCCCTGCGTCGTGCGACGGTCACTGCGCGGATTGTGCAACACGCCCTGCTTGACGCGATACGAATGAAGAATTCCAGATTTGAATTCGTCGCGATCCACCGGCAACGAAAGCGCGCGCGCCATTCCCGGACGATCCAGCACGAGCGTGTGCAGCGGCAATCGCGGCACCGGCAAATCCTGCAAATAATCGTAAAGAAAAGTCTGGATGCGATGATCCGCGGGACAAAGGTGATTCGCGAGCAACCGTTCTTTTTCGCGATATTGCGCGATCAACGAAGAAACGATGGCGTTGAGTTCCGCGTTTCCACTCGGCGCGACGGGAAAACCGAGCAACGCCAGCTTGGCGTTGATATAATCCGTTAAAAGGCCATGCTCGGCCTGGCTTGCGATTTTTGGAGTCACAATCATTTTAAAACAGATTATTCAAAATGCGCCGCGCTTCCAATCTTTCTTGAAAATTCAGAAAATCGGGCGCGGCGAATTGCTTAAAAACTCCGGGTGTTTCGCCTCCCCCCCGGAGGCGCGAAGATAAAATTCCGGTTTGGCGTCCGGTTTTGTCCCCTTTTTTGTCCGGGTTTGAGGCTTGAAAACGTCCGGAAAACCAGTAGTATTCCTCCATGACGAAAACAATTCCGCTGGCTGTCCCGCCGGATCTGGAGGATGAAGTCCGGAAAACGGCCGAAGCAACACATCTTTCCATGGCGGATGTTTTTCGCCAGGCCACGCGTTTGGGGATGCCTCATTTGCTGGCAGCCCTGGCGGACAAACCGAAAGCCAGTAAAAAAGTGGATTGGAGTGATTTTTTGGATCGTCCGCGTCGTGAAGGGGTTGTTTCATCTGCTGCGGATGAAATCCGTGCGGCAGATCGTCGCCGATGAATTTCGCGGATACAAACTGGCTGGAGGCGATGTTTTTTAAAGTTCGCCAGGACGGGCGCGATGTGACGGTCGGGCGGTTCATCCGGAATCACAAGCCGCCGATTGTGGTTTCGCAGATAGTGGCGCTGGAAGCGCGGAATGTTTTTACGCGCATGTCCGGCGAGCCGGAACCGGAAGAGTGGAGGGAATTCCAGGAGGATGCGCGTTTTTATCGGGATCCAATCAACTGGGATTTACTGCGTCGCGATGTTTTTGCTTTGATCTTCCGTTATGGGAACAAGGAAACTTTCGGAACGTTCGATCTGGCCGTGTTGGCTTCCGCAAAACTGGCGGGCGCAACCCGGTTGCTTTCGTTTGATGGAAAACTCAAAGCGTTGGCGGCGGCAGAAGGGCTGGATGTTTTTCCGCCGCTCACCGATCAGGAACGGGATCTATCCACCAGGTTAAAATAATTTCCCGCGCACTTCCGCGCCGGTTTCGCGGTAATAGCTGATGAAGTGGCCTTTCGGCAGTGTTCGCACCTTGTCAACACCAGGCCAGTAATCGCGGATCTTTTTCAGATCATCCTCCTCGACAGTATTGAAGCCAACCCATTCTGTAACCAGGCGGCGGATGTCCACGTGAAATTCGCGCGGCGAATGCATCGCGGAAATGAATTGCAAATGATGGATCCGGCCCGTGCGCACAACGTCCTGGATTTCTTCAGGTGGCGCGTTCCGGCCGTCCCACCATTTCCGACATTCTCAACGAACAAAATTTTCTCGCCCGGTCCAACAAGCATAGTTTTGCCTTCCCCCCAGAGGCGCGTGAGATAAAATTAAAAGGAGGGAACTGTAAAGCAGTGGCGGACAGATTCAACGCCCTTCCTTTGTCCTGTCCGGCATTCGATTTTCGAGGAAAGATAAAAATTTGATGATTGCGCGAACATCATCCACCGACAATCGCCGCTCATCCTGACCGTCCACTCGGGCCCGCGTTCACGGCCCAGAATCGGGCCGTGTTGAAACAAAACGCAAAATTTTGCGGATACAGTTCTTTGGTTTTTTTAATTCGTGCGCCCAAATCCGCACCACCCGCCAGCCAAGCTTTTTGAGAACACGTGTTACTTCCCGATCTCTAGCGGTGTTTCTGGAAACCTTCGCGTCCCAATATTTGAGATTTGAACGCGGACGCCGATAACATTGAGGGCAGCCGTGCCAAAAGCAGCCATCCACAAAAACAACGATGCGTTTCTCCGGAAAAACAAAGTCTGGCTTGCCAAAAAGTTTCTGATTTCGCCGCCAGCCTACAATTTTACTGGAACGAAATAATTTAATGAGCCGCAGTTCCGTTCCCGCATTTCCTTTGCTCCGAATCCGCGACATGATTCGCGATCGCTCGCGTCGACTGAAAACATCCATTATGAACTGACGGGCTGGTTTGTATTGCCGTTGCTTGCCGCAAGAATTCTTACGAATTCGGTTTCAAGCAACGCCATGATTTGAGGCTGCGTCAATGAATCCAAAATGCAAACGCCGCCGTGCATATTGAGAAACTTGGCGAGCTTGCGTATTCGTAGGCGGTTTTCGTCTCCGCCGGTGAGAAGAACATCCTTGTTGCGGTTCAAAAATTCCAAAAAACCAATCAAAACCGCCGGCGCCCGCCCAATACCGCGTTCCAAAATTTGCTGCGTGATGTCAAGTGTGGACAAGAGCACCGCGGCCAATTCATAGGCATTGTCTCTGGCGGGATCATGCGAAACTTTTGCAGTCCACCACAAACGCGCAATGCCGTTCCGTAGAAGCGCGCGACTTTCCGCTCTCGCTACGAAATAGTGAGACTCGACATAGCGTGC
This sequence comes from Verrucomicrobiia bacterium, assembly GCA_035701135.1. Lineage (GTDB taxonomy): Bacteria > Verrucomicrobiota > Verrucomicrobiia > Limisphaerales > DASXHY01 > DASXHY01. The sequence continues at coordinate 6,775 of DASSNZ010000331.1, read as the reverse complement.
CGCCTTTGCCTCGTCTTGCAAATGCTTTTCGACATTCCAGCGTTTCCGCATATACAGCCAACATTCGACGTGCGCCAACCGCGTCCATAGGCGGGGGTCGCGGGCTTGCAGCGGAGTCAAGTGCGGCAACGCTTTGTGAACACGAATGGCGTTTTCAATGTCCTTCAAATCTCCGTCCGCTGTCGGTTCCAAAAGTTCGAGTGGGGCTGCCAGCTTGACAGACGTTTGCAATTCCCGCTGATTCTGCACGCCAATTTCTCCAACCCATGAATTTTCTTCGCGGTATTTTTGCAGATTGGGCCGCAGAGACCCGCGAAGGCTATTCACGAATGTTTCTTTGAAAATTGTCAGCGTCATGATGTGGCCTCCGCCAATTGCCTCGATGCCACAAGCGCGCGACGCAGCGGCAGTTCCAAAAGCTTTTGCGCTAAAATCAAATTGTCGGATTCGGACTCTAATTCCAATTTGGCGATCCGGTTTCGCAATGCTCGCATCCACCGGAGATTATCTTCTCTCGCTCCAGCTTCGTCGGATTTCCAAACATGGAGAGCCTCAACTAAAACCGGCAAGACAATAGTTGTCGTCAGCGCAGCCGATACGCCCTCTTGCGCTTTCAGCAATTTGTAATCTTTGAAATCTGCCTTTGAGAGAATTATTAGGATTTTTTCGCCGTTAAAATCCACGCGCATGGGCATATCGCCATCCTCTCGTGCTTCCTCGATTTGCATGATTGAACCAATGCGGCTCAATGAATCGAAGCTGCTTTCAATGTGAAAGACATAGCCTTCGCCGACGGCCAGAATATCTCCCGCGCGAATTTGAAATTTTGCGCCGTCATAATCTGGATGCGCCGCTTCAACAGAATATCCTGCCTCGTCGCGCAACGCACGGACAAACACATTCACCTCAACGGCATCGTTCAGGTTTTCCGCTGGAACGGATATTCGCTTGGAAGACTCTGCGAATTCAAACGCACGCCGGTAAAGAGTATTGCTGCATTCGATATGGATAACATGCGTCGCCATACCCTGCGAAAGCAATTGATTGACAGTCGAACTGCTGCATTTCGCGCTGACATCAATGTAAATCTTTTCCGTGTCGGAAGACATTTCTACGGCCGCTTGAAATGCAGCGCCGGGAACATCGTCGCGGTTGCCGACGACTGGATGCGGATAAGAACGTTTAGTCAGTTTCATACGCAGAAACCTCCATTGCGACGCGCAGCGGTTCGGAAAGAACGACCTCGAGTTTTAGAGCTTCGCCATTTTTGAACTTAATTGGACCCAGTACGCCAGTTTTCGGAACATAAATATCCCCGCCGTTCGCAAATCGCGCCGATTTGATTTCGGCAGGTGCTTTTTGATCATCGCCCACCGTCGAAACCACGAGCATCCCGGCGGCATCCGCCGGTTTTTCGGAAACAACAGTAACTGAATAAACGCCGGTCGCCGAATCTTGCGCGTATGTGCGGTAGCGAATCGGTATTAGCGGTTTTCCTTTGGCATCATCAATATTCGGTCCTGGATTTGGTTGCGGCTTCTTCTTGCCCTTCGGCTCTCCCGGTTCAACCGGCTCGTCAGATTCTTCAATATCCGCAAGCGCGTCGCCGGGCGGACGCGACGGTTTCTCTTTGTAATCAATTTTCCGCCCCGGAATTTTTTCCGGCAAAGGACTGCGATTGGCAGTTTCTTCGCGAAATGCTTCGCTGTTTGCGCCATCGAAACTTTCTTCTGGCGTTTCATCATCATCCGGCAAGAACCGATTCAATCCCGGGATACTGATAACCTTTGATTCATCTGCCGGCGTCAATTTACGGATGCAGTCGCGAATGGAATTGATGTATTCCGATTCAATCGCGCGATTCGCGCCTTTTTCGGGATGGTTGGGATCCCAAATATCATGGCGTGGCGGTTCCATTTCCCGGAGCAGTGTGTTCCCATGATCGTTTCGGCAAATGAATACCCCGCAAAAGGGAATTACGGAGCGAAAGCGCTGCTCGAAAATTTTCATTCCGGTTTTGCGAATCATCGCAACGCGCTTAGGCAAATCAATATCGCCCGCTGTCAGATAAAGCGTGACATCCCGCAGACGGTAAAGCGTCATTGGGAATTTATGCGTGGGCGCGGTGAATGCCTGATAATACAAATTTGCCGTGAAGCCCTCCTGTCCGCTGAAAGTTTCGAGCAATGGCTCCAAATTTGATTTGGTCACCGTCATGTCGCCGACTTTTACTTCTAATTCGTCGAAATGAATTGCAGGCCAAAAATTGTCGAGCACTGAATACAGCAAGTCGTTCTGCCAATTGTCCGTCGCCGGAAAACCAAGCACAATCGTGTCCATTCCATGCTGCAACCGCCGGAACTTAGCCGGAATTTGCGCGAGCGACCGCACAGACGCCCCGCCTTGGCCGCCGAGGAAACCCGTTGGTTGGGAAATTCCGCTTCCAGGATGATTGTGCGATACAAGTGTTGCGACCCCTTGGAAAATATGCTCTTCATCAATGTTGAAAGTTGAATAGAGAACCGTGCGCAAACGGCTTGCCGCAAACGGCGCATTTTTTCCGATGCCAAACGAGCCGCCTTCGCCGCCACCTTTGGATGATGAACCGGCGCAGCGAATTAAATTATACCAATTCTTATCCCTGTCTGTGTCGCCCCCCAAAACGCCGGTTGTGTTGGAATCCCCGATGCGGAGCGCTGGAATTGTCCCTTGTCTCGAAATCGCCTCGGCCCGGCGGAAAAACTCTTCGGCTTTTTTGTTGTGGGACCAATACTCCGCGCAGCGGGCAAGCGTAGCCGTGAGGCCGTCCATGTCTGGGATTTCGCTACGCTTGAGTTGCAATAGCTCAAATTTGACAAGCACCGGACTATTGTGATCGTGCCGGGCGTCGAGGCTATTCTGAATCATTTCACGCGCGAGATAGCGGTCAAAGTTGCCCTTGAATGTTTCCACGCCTGCATCGTGGAGGCCGCTGTCGCGCCCACCATCATTTTTCGCAAATGTCCAAGTCAACTCCGGCATAAAATATTACGCTGCTTTCGTCGTCCTTAACTGTCCCAATTCGGCAATCACATTTTCCGCAATCCGAGCCACAAGCGGCACGGTAACGGAATTGCCGATTTGCTTATAGATTTGCGTGTTTGAAAGAGATTCGGGAATTCGGAACCAATCTCCATAACCTTGCAGCCGCGCGCATTCACGCGGCGTTAATTTGCGAATTCCCCAACGGTCTTTGATGACTGGCTGATTGTGTCCGCCATCGCCCATGTTCGCCATGAGGGTGAAGCATGTCCCCGACATATTCTTCCGCACGTAATTCCGGCGCAGTTGATAGATTGAATCGCGCCCGCCTTTTTCGATTTCTTCCGCGAAAAGCGGATAGTATTGCGAACCCGGTTTGAAATAAAAGTTTTCCGACGCTTTGCGATCGAGATCTAAAAACTCTTTGACCCTTCGCAGCGAGCCTTCGGGCAGAGGTTCCGGAAATTGGAAATTATTTGCGGCGAAGTGGTCGCAACTTAATGCAACCATGAAAATCCGCTCGCGATTCTGCGGAATTTCGGTGTAGTCCAGTGTGTTCAGAATTTTCGCGTTTGCTTCCGTAAACCAATAACCCGTTTTTTGGATTTCCGCCTGGACGCGCTTGAACGTGCGCCCATGATCATGCGACTTGAAATGTTTTACATTTTCCAGAAGCAAAATTTTAGGTTTGCGTTGGCCGAATTCCTTTATGAGTCGGATGATGTGAAGAAATAACAGGCCACGCTCATCCTTTAATCCGCGTTTTTCGCCAGCAACGGAAAATGGCTGGCAAGGGAACCCGGCCGTCAAAACGTCCACCGGCTCAAGCGCATCACCGCGAACAGTCAGATCTTCAACCGGCTTATTCAAATAACGAACGTCGGGAAAATTCAGGCGAAAGGTTTCTGCGGCAAACCGGTCCTTTTCATTTGCCCATGCGACGGTCGCGCCAAGTTTTCGAAACGCTTGGCAAAAACCGCCAATCGCGGCAAAGAGGCAACCAACGGTTAATTTGTTTCGTTGGTCATTTTGCATGTGCATTTTCGAAATCGATTTTCATAAAAATGAAGAATTCAAGCATTTTCGGCAATTTAGAAATTGCTTGGGCTGAGGAATGGGCTTGCTCGCGCGCCTTGTGCGCCTGCCGCGTGCGCCACATGCGACGGCGTTTGGCGGCGGTTCTGGTTTCCGCGAAATCCGCCGGAATGAGCAGCGATGCCTTGTGGAGAAATGTTGTGCCTTGCCGCACTGCCTCGCCGATGGAGCCTTTGCCGAGGTCGAATGCCCAAATAATTTCAGAAGATGATTCACCCGCGCCTTGAGAAGTATCAGTTTTCATAGCCAGATTCCCGAAAATGGATGCTACGCTCCGAGCCGGAGCCGTCAAACGCATTTTCATTCCATTTCCATTCAATTGCCCAAAGCGCGTGGCTTTTGGATCAACCTCGTTTTGACCAGAATCCGGACGAAAAATTTTTTCCATCGCTTTGAAGAATTCAACGGCGTGTGGCATCTTCGAAAAACTTTCCGCGAAAGGGATTTTTACATGATACAACGACGATTGGGAAAAAACGGACCGCTGGTTTCCGCGCTCGGACTGGGCTGCATGGGCATGTCGGAATTTTACGGCGCACGCGATGACAACGAATCCATTGCCACGATCCGCCGCGCGATGGAACTCGGAATCCATTTCCTCGACACGGCCGACATGTACGGCTGCGGCGAAAACGAACGCCTGGTCGGCCGGGCCATCAAGGAGTTCCGCAAGGAAGTTTTTCTCGCGACGAAATTCGGAAATGTCCGCGATGCCCGGGGCGCGTTTCTCGGTGTGAACGGACGGCCGGAATACGTCCGCGCGTGTTGCGACGCCAGCCTCCGGCGTCTGGGCGTGGATGAAATTGATCTTTATTACCAGCATCGCGTGGATCCCGATGTGCCGATCGAGGAAACCGTCGGGGCGATGGCCGATCTGGTCCGCGCGGGCAAAGTGCGTTATCTCGGTTTGTCCGAAGCCGCGCCGGCCACATTGCGGCGCGCGATGAAAATCCACGCGATTACTGCGTTGCAGACGGAATATTCCCTGTGGACGCGCGATGTCGAAACCGAAGTGCTGCCGACGTGCCGCGAATTGGGAATCGGTTTTGTTCCCTACAGCCCGCTCGGTCGTGGTTTTCTTACGGGAAAAATTCAACGAACCGACGATCTTCCCGCAAACGACTGGCGGCGTCGCGGCCCGCGTTTTCAAGGCGAAAACCTGCAAAAAAATCTCGAAATTGTCCGGCGAATCGAAACCCTTGCCGCGCGGAAAAAATGCACGCCGGCGCAACTGGCGCTCGCGTGGGTTCTCGCGCAAGGCGAGGACATCGTCCCCATTCCCGGCACAAAACGCCGGACGTATCTCGAAGAAAATGTCGCGTCGCTTTCCATCGAACTCGCGCCGGATGATCTCGCGGAATTGAACGACGCCGCGCCCGCCGGAATCGCCGCCGGCGAACGTTATCCCGAGCAAAGCATGAAAGCGGTCAATCGTTGATTTCGGAAATTCGGATTGAATAAAAGCTCACCGCTGAAAACGAATGAACATGAATAAAAATTTTTTCGCCGACCCATTCCGGCTGACAAAAACTTTCGGAATCGAACGGCTGAAAAATGGCGCGGCTGATCCCGCATTCATCGGTGTTCATTCGGAATTTTCCGATTCAAAAAAATTCTAAACGGTTCCGCGCACCACGCCGGCATCCACGCGCAACGCCGCGCCATTCGTCGCGCTGGCAAGCGGCGAGCAAACATAAATGACCATGCTCGCGACTTCCTCCACCGTCGCGAAACGTCCTAACAAAGAGGTCGGGCGCACGCTGCGGAAAAATTCTTTCTCAAATTCCCGCGGCGTCTGTTTCGCGTTCGACGCCAGTTTGCCGACAAATTCCGTCACGCCTTCGGACGCGGTCGGGCCGGGCAACACCGCGTTGACGGTCACGCCGGTTCCTTTGGTGAGCCGCGCAATGCCGTTGACGAGCGCGATTTCCGCCGCCTTCGTCATTCCGTAATGAATCATTTCCTCGGGAATCTGAATGCCGCTTTCCGACGACATGAAAACAATCCGCCCCCAATTCCGCCGAAGCATTCCCGGCAAAATCGCGCGCGCCAGCCGAACGCCGGACAGGACGTTCACCTGGTAAAAACGCTCCCAATCCGAATCGGAAATTTCCACAAACGGCTTCGGCTCAAAAATTCCCGCATTGTTCACAAGAATGTCAACATCGCCGGATTCGCGCGCCAATTTCGCGCAACCTTCCGCCGTCGAAACATCCGCCGCAATGCCGCGCGCGCGGGCGCCGATTTTTTGCGCCGCGGAGCGCGTCGAATCTTCGCCGCGTCCATTGACGATGACATTTGCGCCCTCGGACGCGAGCAATCGCGCGATGGCAAAACCGATTCCCTTTGTCGAGCCTGTGACCAAAGCCGTTTTGTTTTCAAGTTGCAGATTCATAATCGGACGAAAATTTTGTTTCCGACGAACAGGTTAAATCCGCGAACCGATTTTCGCCAGTTTGCGAGATTGAATCCGGCGCCATTTCCGCGCGTCAAGTTTCGTCGGGACTTGCTTTGACGGCTTCCTCGTGGAACACTTCCTCGCTTCAAATTTCGAAGCAGGATTCTTTTATGGTTCAAGCGATTGAAAAACAAAATACGAACGGGACGGAGCCTTATCTCGAGAAATTCGGGCGATTTGAAACGCAAGGCCAATCACCGG
>DASSNZ010000330.1:0-6049 GCA_035701135.1 Verrucomicrobiia bacterium | reverse complement strand
AACTGAATATCGAATTGCGCCGTTATCTTTACAGAAATCTTTATTACAATTCCGCCATCAACAAACCGCACATTCGCGCGAAACAACTTTTAAAAGATTTATTCGCGCACTTCGTCAAGCACCCGAATGAAATCGGGGAACACGCGCGATCACGCGCGCGAAAAATCGGAACACATCGCGCGGTTTGCGATTACCTCGCGGGAATGACGGATCGTTACGCGATTCTGGAGCATCAGCGGATATTCACGGTCAAACGGGATTGAGCGCATCCGAAATTAACGGACTTTTTTCGGAACGATCAGCAGTTTTCCGTTTTTGACTTCAATGCTTTGGAGCCGGATGAATGCCTTTCGCAGATTGGTTACCGAGTTCAATTGGGCGGCAAAATTTTCCAATTGAAATTTTCGCATTACCGCAGCCGGAAGCGGTTTGTCTTTTGATGTCACGAGAGAAATTGGATTTACGTGAAGCGCGCCGTCTTTCAGAACAATTGTAAACGCGCCGGACGCATTGATGTAACGGCCTTGCAAATGTTCCATTTCCAACTCCTCGGCGGGAATGCTGATCTTCGCGTTAAACCGGTCGTTCGTGAAATTCACGCGCCATTTTCCACGAAACGATTTCAAATCCGGTTCGATGGCGATCAGCGCGTTGACTTCGTCGGACGTGAGCGCGAGCGGCTCCGCAGGTTTTGTGGAATTGAGAAGCTCGCCAAACGCGGCGATCCGCCCGCGCAAATCGGCAATTTCCGGTTCGGTCAATTGCGGCGCGGCGAGCGGCGCGGGTTTCGCGTCGGAGAATTGGGCGATGGTCTGTTTCGCGTAGCGATAACCCAGCATCGCCGAAGCGAGAAAAATCACGGCCAGAGCCACGGCGGTTATCAAACCGTAAAAAAAACATCCGTTCTTTTTGCCCGGCTCAGTCATAATTCAAATTGCGAACTTCGTTTTTTGCCTAACATTTTATAAATACTGGTTTGCCGCCGGCGTCCGTCGAAATAAAAAATGGAATTGGAAAACATGTCGGAAAATCCGCGCCGCCAATCCGCGCCGGAAACGTAAGGGCATCCGAGTTTTCAGCCAATTCAATTTTGCAAATTCGGGGCGCGCCGCTCCGCGCGCGCCGTTGCCGCAAACCGCTTGCGGCATTTCATCTTCCCTGCCATTCTCCAGCAGGCGGCAAATGGCGCGGATTTCGCGCGAATGGCCGCTGAATTTTTCCGTATGTCACAGGAACGATTGAAAATTTTGCTCATCGAGCACGATCCCGGATTCACCCGCGCCGTGGGCGAAATGATCGGGCAGGCGCGGGATCTTTCCGCGGACATTTCCTCGGCTTCGGATTTGAAATCGGGTTTTTCGGTTTTGAGCCGGAACAATTTTGATGTCGTCGTTCTCGATGTTTCCGTTCCCGACGGCGCGGGCCTGGCGAATATTTCCCTGTTGAAAGCCGAAGCGCCGCGATTGCCGATTATTGCTGCCGGCGATGCCGACAACGAAACCGTCGCAGTCGAAGCGGTCCAGGCCGGCGCGCAGGATTATCTGGTCAAACATCAGCTCACGCCCGGCTGGCTGGAACGCTCCATTCGTTACTCGATTGAACGACATCGCATGGATATGACGCTTCTTGCGGCCGAGGAAAAATATCACGGCATTTTCGATCATCTCGTCGAAGGCATTTTTCAAACCACGCCCGAAGGCCGTTATCTGCTGGCCAATTCCGCGCTGGCGCGCATCTACGGTTATTCTTCGCCGGAGGAATTGATGCAAAAACTCACGAACATCGGCGAGGGATTTTACGTCGAGGAAGGCCGACGCGACGAGTTTGTGCGGCTGATGCAGGAGCACGACACCATTGCCGGATTTGAGTCGAGCATTTATCGAAAGGACGGAACGGTTATCTGGATTTCCGAAAATTGCCGCGCCGTTCGCGACGAGAGCGGAAAACTTATTTATTACGAAGGCACGGTTGAAGACATCACGCAGCGGCGTCAGACGGAGGAAAATCTGCGAACGTCCGAGGCGCTTTACCATTCGCTGGTGGAAACGCTGCCGCAAAATGTTTTTCGCAAGGACACGCAAGGGCGTTTCACGTTTGCCAACCAGCAATATTGCAAGCATTACAATGCGAAACTGGAAGACATTCTCGGCAAAACGGATTTCGATTTTTTTCCGTCCGAACTCGCGGAGCAATATCGCCGCGACGACTGGCGCGTGATGGAAACCGCGCAGACGTATGACATCGTTGAGGAGCATCAGCCGCTCGGCGAAAAGAAAAGCATCGTGCGCGTTGTCAAAACGCCGTTGTACGGCACGGACGGAAAAATCATCGGGTTGCAAGGCATTTTCTGGGACATCACGCAGGAACGGCTCGCGGAGGAACGCATCCGCCGGGCGAACGCGCTGCTGGCAAAAAACCGGAAGGAATTGCGCATCAAAAACCAACAGCTTGAGGAAGACCTGCGAATGGCGCGCGAGATTCAGCTCACGATGCTGCCGCAGCAATATCCGAATTTTCCCCGCTCCGCCGCGCAGTCTCAAAGCGAATTTCAATTCACGCATCGCTACTTGCCGACGGGCGCGGTCGGCGGAGATTTCTTCACGGTTTCCGCGCTTTCCGACACGGAAGCCGGCGTGTTCATTTGCGATGTCGCCGGGCACGGCGTTCGTTCCGCGCTGGTGACGGCGATGATTCGCGCGATTTTAGAAGAATTGAAACCGCTGGCGAACGATCCGGGGAAATTTTTGACAAAATTGAACAGCGATCTTCACGCGATTTTGCGTCATGCCGGAACGCCGCTGTTGACGACCGCGTTTTATTGCATCGCAAATTCGGAAACAGGAGCGCTGCGTTATTCCAACGCCGGTCATCCCAAACCGCTGCACATTCGCCGGGAAGCGATGCGCGTGGAACCGCTCGTGAACGTCAGCGGAAAAAGCCAGCCCGCGCTGGGTTTGTTTGAATCTCCGACTTACGAAACCTCCCAAACAAAACTCACGCCGCGCGATCTCATCATGTTTTTTACCGACGGACTTTACGAGGTCCAGGGCGCGAATCATGAATTGTATACGCAGGGACTGCTCGTGGGCGAAGTTCAGCGGCGCATTCCGCTTCCGGCTTCCGAACTCTTCGATCAGATTCTCGCGCAGATTCGCAAATTCTCGGACGACGGAAATTTCAGCGACGATGTCTGCCTGGTTGGAATGGAATTTCGCAATGCGCCGGCTTCCCGATAAAACGGGAGCGGAAAAACAGGTTGTGGAATTTTGATCCGTTTCAGAACCGCTCCGGATAACTTCTGGACAATGCGCGCCGAATCTGCATAATAGCCTGAAACGCACCGACCTGCGAGTCTATGGCAAGACTTCTTGTAAAAACCGAAGGGCTGAACAGCCAATTCCTGGAACTCAAACTCGGTGTCAATCGCGTTGGCCGAAGTCCGGACAACGATTTCCAGATTTCGCATCCCACCATTTCCAGTTTGCATTGCGAATTTATTCTGAACAACGGCGGCATTACCCTTCGCGATCTGGAATCCACCAACGGCACTTTCATCAATGGCGAAATGATTCGCGAGTGTCAGTTGACCGCGGGACAAACCGTCCGGCTCGGTGACGTGGAACTTTACGTCGAAACCACGGACGTGAACATCGGGATTCCGAAGTTCGCGAACCCGGAAATTCCCGCGCCGCCGGTTGTCGCGACGGATGGTTCGATGATTTGCCCGCGACACGCGTATTCGCAGGTCACGCACCGGTGCACCGCCTGCAAGGAAATCATGTGCGAGGCGTGCATTCATCGTTTGCGCCGGCGCGGCAGTAAAAGGCTTCTGCTGCTTTGCCCGATTTGCAGTCATCCGGTGGAAATTCTGGATCCCAGCCACAAACCGAAAAAAAAATCGCTGTTCTCGCGCATCGGCGAAACCGTAAAAATGAAAATCACCCGGACGCTTCGTTTTCGGTAAATTTCATCGAAATCCCGTCGAGTCGGAATTCAGTTCACTGATGCAAAGCGCCACTTCGTTTCAGGACTCGTTTTGAAATCTTCGTTGCGATGGCATTCTTCAAAATCGAATTTTCAAAAAAAGAAACAATGAACTGGAACAAAAACGCGCGCCGGAACTCCCATTCCTGATGATTTTATATGGCGTCGGGTCTGGAATTTGAGAGTTTGGTGGCCTGCTATTACCAGCCGCTTTACAAGTTCGCTTTCAGCCTGACGCGAACCGAAGCGGACGCGTGCGATTTGACACAACAGACCTTCTACATCTGGGCGGCCAAAGGGCATCAATTGCGGGATGAATCCAAAGTGAAAACGTGGCTGTTCACAACCCTGCATCGCGCATTTCTGGAAAGCCGGCGGCGCCAGGCGCGTTTTCCGCATCATGAATTGAGCGAAGTGCCGATGGAATTGCCGGCCCTTTCCCCTTCCGTCGCCAGCCGGATTGACGCCGCGCATGTGGTCAAGGCGCTGGAACAAATGGAAGGCATCTATCAGGCGCCCGTCGCGCTGTTTTATCTTGAAGATTGTTCCTATAAAGAAATCGCGGAAATTCTCGACGTGCCGATCGGAACCGTGAAATCCCGAATGGCGCGCGGCATCGCGCAACTCCAAAACATCCTGGCCGAAGGCGGCGTCGCCCGGCAAAAAACAACATGACCACCCAGGAAGCAAAAGAAATTCTCCTGCTTTATCGCCCGGGCACGGCGGACGCGGAAGACCCGGCGTTTTCCGACGCGCTGCGCCTCTCCGAAAGTGATCCGGAATTGAAGGATTGGTTTGACGAGCATTGTCAGGTTTATCAAATCCTGCGCGGCAAATTCCGGCAGGTCGCCGTTCCGGAAGGATTGAAAGAGCAGATTCTCGCCGAACGCAAAGTGCATGAGCCGGGTTTCCTGCATCGCGGATTCAAAATCGCCGCGGCGGTCGCGGCGGCGGTTGTTCTGGTCGCGGCCATTTCCGTTTGGACGATGCGTCCCCGCGAAGACACCGGCTTCACCGGATTTGAAAATCGCATGGTGAGCAAAGCGCTTCGCTCGTACGGAATGGATCTGGCCACGGACGACCTCGCAAAAATCCGGCAATACCTTACCCAAGAAAAATCACCTTCCGATTTTACGCTGCCGGCGGGTTTGAAATCCGTTCAACCAACCGGCTGCGTCACGCTGAAATGGCAGAACCGGCCGGTGTCCATGATCTGTTTCAAATCCGGCGATCCGCTCTGGCCCGACAAAAGCGACATCTGGCTTTTCGTCGCGGATAATAACGCCGTGAGCGCCGAACCAACCGCGACACCCGCCATTGAAAAAGTGAGCACCGCCACGACCGCGCATTGGACTTCCAATGGAAAAATCTATCTGTTGGTAATTGCAGGCAACGAAGCGGCGATTGAAAAATATTTGTGAGAAACCGCGGTAGAACGGTCAGTTCCCGTGGTAGTATTCCGATTTCCGTTCGATGCTCATTGCCGAAAGCACCCAATTGAAATCCTGAAGATCATTGGGACTGAGTTTGAAAGGAAGCGCGAAGGATTGCGGCTGCGAAGGTTTTCTGGTGCTGGCGCATTGCCAGCGATGAGTTTCCGAATGTCCGTCCGCGAAGGAAAAAATGCCTCCGCCGTCATGATGCGACGCGGGCAGATTATACCATTGCTGCGCCTGCGGCTGTTCTTCGTCGGAATCGGAAACCCTGTTTATAAAATAACCGTCATCAATGCTGTTCGCATTTTCCTCAACGAACACAAAAACATCCGCCGGATGCGGAATCGCCGCTTCCTTGAAAAACTGAACGTAATCGGGATTGTTCTTGTTGTAACCGGACTGTGTCGCGGTCCCGGCATCGCCGACCATCGCGTTCATTGAATAACTCCGAACGCGCGCATTCCATCCGGCATTTTTCTGAATCGTGCTCAACGTGTTGTCCATCGGACAGCGATAAATTTTTGGCGACTTCGTGTAAGGCCCGAGTCCGCCACTGATCAACGCAGCGCCATTCGTGTTGTCCGAATCCAATTCCCAGCTTAAAACATTATCCGTCCAGTTCGCACTCA
>DASSNZ010000329.1:0-2839 GCA_035701135.1 Verrucomicrobiia bacterium | reverse complement strand
GCGAAGATTCCGGCACGCCGGTGAACGCTTACGGACATAGCTTCACATTGAATCGGGCAAAAACCATAAAGAACATCCGATTGCCGAGCAATGGAAATTTAGTCGTGCTGGCGATCTCTTTGGCGAACACACCCGTTTCAGCGGACCTGACATCCTATTACAATCGAGCCGGAATCTACACGGATGGGACGACATTCACGAATCCTCCCACGCGAGGAATTGACGGAAGCGGCTGGGCGTATTCCGCGACGCTGCTGGGCAGTTCACAAACCTGGAGTAATATTCTTTTCAACTTCGGTCCGGCAAACGCCACAAACGTCATCAGCGCAACCGGACAAACTCTGGCATTGCCGGCGGGTAACTATTCCTATTTGCGGATGCTGGCAACCGGCGTTCAGGGAAGTCAGCCGGCACAATCTTTTGTTGTGAATTATTCGGATGGCGCGACCGGGATTTTTTCGCAAAGCTTGAGCGATTGGTTTGTGCCACAGAACTATTCGGGCGAATCCAAAGCCATAGCCATGGGACAGCGCAATGGCAGCGACGGCGCCGAGGACAGGCGAACATTCTATCTATACGGCTACTCGTTCAAGCTTAACAGCGCTAAAACCCTGGAAAGCATTCGATTGCCTGATAATGCCAACGTCATCGTTCTGGCCATCAGCCTGGTCCCAAACTGGCGACCGGTTTTCGCGGCGAATCCATTCGTCGAGCCGGGAATTATCGCCGGGCAGATTTACTCCGGCACGATCGCAACCAACGCGTATGATCTGAATGATGATTTCGTGACCTTTGCAAAATTAAACGGTCCATCGTGGTTGACTATCGCCGAAAACGGATTGCTTTCCGGAACGCCACATTCAGGTGACGTGGGCGTCAATACATTTGTTGTCAGAGCCAACGATTCCGGAAATTTGTTTGATCAGGCCACGTTTAGTATTGCCGTCGCTGCCGCGCCACCAATTATTTCGGAAATATCGGTTCAGGATTCGAATCTGACATTAAACTGGAGTGGTGGTATCGCGCCGTATCAGGTGCAGATGACGACGAATCTTATCAGTCCGGATTGGGAAAATCTCGGCGGAGCGGTTAGTGGAAACAGCCTGGTTATCCTGCCGACAAATGCAGCGACCTTCTATAGGATTCTAGGACAGTAGAAAAATTGGAGGTCTTAATACAGGGCGCCTATGAAAGCATTGGTTAAAAGCAAATCCGAACGCGGGCTGTGGCTCGAAGATGTGCCGGAACCGAAAGCCGGCATGAACGATGTTTTGATCCGCGTGAATCGCACCGGCATTTGCGGCACGGATCTGCACATTTACAAATGGGACGAATGGGCAAAAAAAACCATTCCCGTGCCGATGGTCGTCGGCCATGAATTTGTCGGCGAAATCGTCGAGGTCGGCTCGAACGTCAAAGATTTTTTTCCCGGCCAGATCGTCAGCGGCGAAGGCCACGTTGTTTGCGGGCATTGCCGGAATTGTCTCGCCGGCCGCCGCCATTTGTGCGCGGACACCAAAGGCGTCGGCGTGAATCGTCCCGGCGCGTTCGCGGAATATCTTTCGTTGCCGATGACCAATGTCTGGGTCCACAACGGCGTTGATCCTGATGTCGCCGCGATTTTCGATCCGTTCGGCAACGCCGTTCACACCGCGCTTTCCTTCGATGTTTTAGGCGAAGACGTTTTGATCACTGGCGCAGGTCCCATCGGAATTATGGCTGCGGCGATTGTCCGTCATGCCGGCGCGCGTTACGTTGTAATTACGGATGTGAACGAATTTCGCCTTGAACTCGCGCGAAAAATGGATGTGACGCTCGCGATCAATCCGAAAAAGGAAAATCTCAAAGATGTCCAAAAAAAACTCGGCATGAAAGAAGGCTTCGACATCGGCCTCGAAATGTCGGGAAATCCCGCCGCGTTTCGCGACATGATAGATAATATGTGTCACGGCGGAAAAATCGCGATGCTCGGAATTCCGTCGGAGCCGATTGCGATTGACTGGAACAAAGTCGTTTTCAATATGCTGACGATCAAAGGCATTTACGGACGCGAGATGTATGAAACGTGGTATAAAATGACGGTGATGTTGCAAAGCGGGTTGGACATCAGCCCGGTCATCACGCATCGGCTGCGTTACACGGAATTTGAAAAAGGTTTTGCGGCGATGGAAAATGGCACGTCGGGCAAAGTGATTTTGAACTGGAAATAAAACCACACGATGCACGAGGCTTTTCAAAAATATCTTTCGCAGCAACTCGCCGAAATCCGCGCGGCGGGAACTTACAAAAACGAGCGCGTCATCACGACGCCGCAGGGCGCGACGATTCGGGTAAGCGATGGAAAACCCGTGCTGAATTTTTGCGCAAATAATTATCTCGGCCTCGCGCAACATCCGGCGGTTTCCGCCTCCGCGAAAGAAGCAATTGAAAAATGGGGCTACGGCATGGCGAGCGTGCGATTTATATGCGGCACGCAGGAAATTCACAAGCAACTGGAAAATAAATTGACGGAATTTCTCGGAACCGAAGACACGATTCTTTACAGCTCGTGCTTTGACGCGAACGGCGGATTTTTTGAGACGTTGCTCGGCGCGGACGACGCGATTATTTCCGACGAACTGAATCACGCGAGCATCATTGACGGCGTTCGTCTCTGCAAAGCGCAACGCTTTCGTTATTTGAACAACGACATGGCCGATCTCGAAAAAAAATTGAAGGAAGCCGCGAATTATCGTTTCAAAATAATTGCGACCGACGGCGTTTTTTCGATGGACGGTTACATCGCCAATCTTTCCGCGATTTGCGATCTGGCGGAAAAATTCAATGCGCTCGTAATGGT
>DASSNZ010000328.1:0-5851 GCA_035701135.1 Verrucomicrobiia bacterium | reverse complement strand
CAGTCGTGAAACTCCCGCCATTCATCCACATCATCTGCGATTACGGAGAGTTCCATTTCGAATTCTTCCCTGCGGTCTTTGTGTTCATACCACTCGGACTCTAGATCGGGATGTTGCTCAAGCAACTGGTCAATGAGCCGGCTTGCCTGAGATTTCATCAGCGGCGATGGCAATCTACGACCGAGCTTTTGCGCCCACCACTTTAGTCGGTCTCGCTGCTTCTCCGTCGCGGGAATCTTTGATTTGTGGTCTTCCCAGCGCGCATCGTTTTCAGGGTCATCAAGCAGTTCCTCGATTTTGTCGGAAGCTTCGCCCTTTGTTGCGATTCCATGACCTGCGCCGAGGAAATACGTCAGCACTTCATTCTGCGCTGGAGTGAGCGGCTCGGTGAGGCGCGCATGTTCTTGACGCAATGCTCCTGCTGGCGAGGGCCATGACCAGCATTTCGGCCAATCAGGGTCATCGAAAGGAGCGCGAGACGAGTTAGGGAAAAGTGACTCCAACTGTTCACGAAGTTTGTTGCCCCAGTAATAATTTCGCAGCAGTTCAACCTTCCCAGGCCATCCAAGTTCGATGATGCGTGTTCGCAAAGCGGGGCTTAACGGGACTTTCTCGGATTCCAGGTCAACGATCTCTAAGCCTTCGATTCTCTTTGCTATGCCTTGTGTGCTTTTCCAAAGCTTGGCGAATGATTGAGCCTGCTGCCACGGTCCGTCCTTTTCCTCAGCAACCTCGGTTTCTGGCGGCAGCCATTTCAGGGCGAGCCATTCGCGAAGAAGTTTCCAATCGAAAGCTCCCCACGGGCCAGCGTTGGTTTTGATCCAGAGCGTTCCTGATTTCTTGTTGCTCATGTCGTCGGCATTTGAAGTTTGAGCCTCCTCACGTCGGCTGCTACAGGTTTAACAGCTTCTCCACCTTCGCCTTCACGGCTTCATCCATCTTGATGAGCGGCGGCCAGGGGCGTTTGAAACCTTCGCCCGGCAATTTCTTCGTCGCGTCAATGCCCAGCTTGCTGCCGATGGCGATTTCGCTGGTGGCGTGATCGAGCACGTCGGCGGGGCCTTTGGTGAAAATGCTGTCGCGTTGCGGGTCGGTATTCGCCGTCAGATGAAATAAAACTTCGCTGGTGTTGTGCACGTTCACGTCCGCGTCCACGACCACGATGTATTTCGTGAACATCATCTGCCCCATGCCCCAGAGGCCGTGCATAATTTTGTAGGCCTGCATCGGATAGGTTTTCTTGATGCTGACAAAAACGAGGTTGTGAAACACGCCTTCCGTCGGCAGCGCGATGTCCACGATTTCGGGGAAATTCATTTTGAAAATCGGCAGAAACAATTTCACGCTCGCGCCGCCGATGTAAAAATCTTCCATCGGCGGAATGCCGACAATCGTCGCCGGATAAACCGCGTCTCTGCGATGCGTAATGGCGGTGACATGAAAAACCGGATACGGCTCGGGCAAGGTGTAATAACCCGTGTGATCGCCGAACGGCCCTTCCTCGCGCAACGGCTCGGTCGGGTCAACGTAACCTTCAATGACAAAATCCGCGTTGGCCGGAACTTCCAAATCGTTCGTTTCGCACTTCACGAGTTCAACGGATTTTTTTCGCAAATAACCGGCGAGGAGGAATTCATCCAAACCATCCGGTAACGGAGCGGTGGCACAAAACGGGAAAACCGGATCGCCGCCGATAAAAACGGCAACGGGCATTTTTTCGCCGCGTTCGTAATAACGTCGTCCGTGTCGCGCGCCGACTTTTTGCAATTGCCAGTGCATTCCGGTCGTGCGTTCGTCGTAAATCTGCATCCGATACATGCCGACGTTGCGCTCGCCGGTGTCCGGGTCTTTGGTGACAACGCACGGCAAGGTGATGAAACGCCCGCCGTCCAGCGGCCAGCATTTTTGAATCGGAAGATTTAGCAGTGTTGGCGAAGGCGAGGATGGATTCTGAGCATTGCCGTTTTTACTATTCTCAATCTTCGATTTTCCATCCTCGCTTTTGAAAAAATGAACAACTTCCTTGCACGCGCCGCTCTTCACAATCTTCGGTTTCGCGTGACGTAAATCCATCGCCTGACCGAGCAATTTAATTGTCTCGCGAAAACCGGTTGGCGGTTTGGCTTTCATCAGCGAGCCGAGTTCATTGGCAACTTCTTCGATCGAATTTGCATTCAAACTCATGGCCATCCGTTTATGCGAACCAAGCGTGTTGATCGCAAGCGGGAACGGAGAGACGACGCCGTTCACCGTCGGTTTCTCAAACAGAAGCGCCTTGCCGCCGCCGGGCTTTTTCATCTCGCGGTCGGCGATTTCCGTGATTTCCAATTCGGTTGCGACCGGTTGCGAAATGCGGATGAGTTCGCCGGCGGCGTCGAGAGCGGAAATGAATTCGCGAAAGGAGTCGAAAGCCATGCGGAGAGACTAGCAAACGGGTTTTCTGGCGCAACGTTTCACCCACCGGACATTTCGGAACTGGCGAAATCTCGTTTGCCAAACAATAAATGACAAACGCGTGAACTTCACGCGCCATGCGTGGAAATCCCGCGCGCATTTCGTTTTGATCACGGAATTTCCCAGCATTTTGCGTTAAATTACTGGTGGCATTGCCTTTGCTAAAAAGATTTCAGAAACGCGTTGACAGTGAAAAGATGAATTCCATAAGTTCAGAGACTGTCAGCCAACAACCAAAACCGAACGAAGAAAATATGAAGAGACTCAATAATAAAATACGGGCGTTCACGCTCATCGAATTGCTGGTCGTGATCGCGATCATCGCCATTCTGGCGGCGATGTTGCTGCCCGCTCTGGCCAAAGCCAAAGCAAAGGCGCAGCGCATCTCATGTGTTAACAATTTGAAGCAGGTGGGACTTTCCTTCCGTTTGTGGGAGGGGGATAATAACGATAGATTTCCGATGCAGGTGCCATTCGCCTCAGGTGGCGCTCAGGAAGCGGTGGGCGTCTCAGCTAACGGAGCAAACTTTGCGGCGAATTTCCCGGGAACTGGCGCTACTCCTATCAAAGGTGTTGCTGGCATTTTTCTCGTGATGTCAAATGAACTCAGCACACCAAAAATTCTTACCTGCCCCTCAGAATTTCAATCATCCCATATCTCTGCCACCGTTTTCGGACCAAGCGCGAACGGGCAACAAGGCTTCGAAAGCGATAAAGCCGTCAGCTATTTCATTGGCGTAGATGCAAATGATACTCAACCCCAAATGTTTTTGGCTGGTGATCATAGCATGGGTGATACCGGAAATCCACCGACCACGGCACAACTTTACGGTGGCGGCACCAAGGGTGCATTTGTCTCCACTGGCACAAACGGTCCTACTGCCACATGGGTTGGATGGGGCGATAACAGCCAGCATGACAAAGCCGGCAACGTAGGCATGGCTGACGGAAGCGTGCAACAGTTGTCCCGTTCCGGTCTTCAAGATGCTCTGAGGAATACAGGTGATTCAGGCCAAACTGTCGGGGTCTTTACACTTGCAAATGGCGCGACCGGTGCTGGTGCTAACCGCCTTCAATTCCCTCAATATTGATTTAGACTTCCCCTCCAAAGGCACCCTTTCGGGTGCCTTTCTTTTTTGTACCCATAAGATTTCCGCCGTTCAATTGGATGGATTGAATTGGCTTAACGGCGATCAACCACTACTCTGGCCGCGTGAAAATAATTTCATGGAATGTCAACGGCTTGCGATCCGTTTTACGAAAAAATTTCCTCGAATTTCTCGACGCGGAACAACCGGATATTCTGTGCCTTCAGGAAATTAAATGTCATCCCGATCAGATTGAGCAACTCTGGCCGGTGCGTTATTCGACTTACTGGAATTGCGCCGAACGCAAAGGTTATTCAGGGGTTGCAATTTTTACCAGAACACGGCCACTGAACGTCGTGCCGCACATTGCAATTCCCGAGCACGACCAGGAAGGCCGGGTGTTGATGGCGGAATTTCCCGATTTCTTTCTCATCACAGTTTACGTGCCGAATTCGAAACGCGATCTTTCGCGGCTGGCCTATCGGCAAAAATGGGACCGCGATTTTCTCGCGTATCTGAAAAATCTCGAAACGAAAAAGCCGGTAATTTTTTGCGGCGACCTCAATGTGGCGCACACGGAATTGGATCTCGCCAATCCAAAAGCCAATGTTGGCAATCACGGTTTCACGCCGGAGGAACGCGCGGGTTTCGACGCATTTGTGAACGCCGGTTTTGTGGACACGTTTCGCGAATTTGAAAAGGGCGGCGGACATTATTCGTGGTGGAGTCCGATGGCGCGCGCGCGCGCTCGAAATGTCGGATGGCGGCTGGATTATTTCCTCATCAGCGCCACGCTGCGTCCGCGATTGAAAAATGCCTTTATTCGATCGGACGTGAACGGGTCTGATCACTGTCCGGTGGGAATTGAAATTTCGTAAAAGCGGTTTCGCGAATTTTTTCTTTGCGGAAAAGTCTCGGAACGTTAGCGTCGCGCTGATGAATTTTTGGAAATATCACGCGCTCGGAAATGATTATCTGGTTCTCGATCCGAAAGAACTCTCCTCTCCGCTGACCGTTGAACAAATAAAAACAATCTGCCATCGCAATTTCGGTGTCGGCTCGGATGGAATTCTTCTCGGGCCGCTGCCTTCAGGCAAAGCGCCATTTGGATTGCGAATTCACAATCCGGACGGCAGCGAAGCGGAGAAAAGCGGAAACGGACTGAGAATTTTTTCGCGGTATCTTTGGGACCGGAAACTCGTCGGCGCCGAAGAATTTTCCATTGAAACTCCGGGCGGCGTGGTGAAATCCACCGTGTTCGACCACGGAAAAATGGCGCGCGTTGAAATGGGGAAAGTCAGCTTTTGGAGCGATAAAATTCCTGTCGCCGGTCCCCGCCGCGAAGTCATCAACGAAAAAATTTTGGTCGGCGGCCGTGAATTCACATTTTGCGCGGCGACGGTTGGAAATCCGCATTGCGTTTTGCCGCTGGCCGAGATCAGCGCGGAACTCGCGAAACAATTCGGACCGATGCTTGAAACCCATTCCAATTTTCCAAATCGCACGAACGTTCAGTTTTTGAAAGTGCTCGACCGCGCGAATATTCAAATCGAAATCTGGGAGCGCGGCGCGGGCTACACATTGGCGTCCGGCAGCAGCAGCAGCGCGGCGGCGGCGGTCGCGCATAAACTCGGATTGTGCGATCGCTCGATCACCGTTCACATGCCCGGCGGCAGACTGGCGATTGAGATCAAAAATGATTTCGACATTTTGATGACCGGACCGGTGACAAAAGTTTCGGAAGGATGTTTATCGCCGGAAATTTTTTCAGCTAATCCATCAAATCCGATGGATTAAAAATTCTTTACGCGGCAAACACCACTTTTTACTTCACATTTGTCAATGGGGTTTTATTCTAGGATTTGTGACTGTCGAGATGTTTGAGCAGGAAATGGCGCAAGCCATGAAGATGTACGAAACGTACATCATTTGTATTGATAAAATTCCGGAAGAATTCCGAGCCTCGCTGATTTCCCTGGTGACCAAGGCGATCAAGGCGTTTGAAAATCGCGGACCGCAGTTGCGTCACGGCATCGCGCTCGACAAGCACGTCACAGTCATTCTCAGCCAGAGCGACGGCCCGCGCCCGCTTTGCGGGATTTATTTCAACCTCCATTCTCCGTATCAGAAAACCGTTCTGCCAAAAACCGTCAAACCGATTTCAGAACCGGTCGGCGAAGGACGTCCTGCCTCGGAAAGCTGACGGGAAGTTTCCAGCCGGCAGGAAAAATCTGCTGCGGATTTCTTACGCGATTGATTTGATTTGATTCAAACCGGCGCATTTTTTTGCGAATTGCGCGGAATCAATC
>DASSNZ010000327.1:0-7643 GCA_035701135.1 Verrucomicrobiia bacterium | reverse complement strand
ATCGCGGCGCGCCGCTCACCTCCGAGAAACTGCGCGGGATTATCGAAACGGCGATTTTGCAGACGTGCGGCGTCGCGAACCGAACCATCGTCGCGGGCGGACGCCAGGGATGCGATCCGCACGAATCCGGCCACGGGCCGTTGCGCGCGAATGAAACCATTATTCTCGATATTTTTCCGCGCTCGCAAAAAACCGGTTACTTCGGCGATATCACGCGAACGGTTGTGCGCGGCCACGCGAGCGAGGCGATTCGCAAATTGTATGACACCGTTTTGCGCGGCCAGAAGCTGGCGTTTGAAAAAGTTCGGGCGAATTGCGCGACGGCGGAAGTTCATAAAACCGTTCAGGATTTTTTTGAATCGCAAGGTTACAAAACCGGCAAACGGAATGGACGAATGGAAGGATTTTTCCACGGAACGGGACACGGCCTGGGTTTGGACATTCACGAAGCGCCGCGAATGGGAAGCAATTCCACCGGCATTTTAAAAACCGGAATGGTCGTCACAGTCGAACCCGGTTTGTATTATCCGGATTTGGGCGGCGTGCGGCTGGAAGACGTGGCGCTGGTCACGAATCGCGCGCCGCGAAATCTGACGCGATTCGAAAAGATACTCGAAATCTAGCGCGGCAAGGTTTTCAAAAATTCGGCATTGAACCGGGTGCTGACGATGGTTTGGCGTACTGCTCGCGTGTGCGGTGTTTTCAAAATGTCCAGGCGCGGCGCAAACGAAGTGACGCGTTCCATTTTGAGACCCACTTGGAACGATCAAAATTTCAGGTGGGACATGCCGTGCGCCAAAAATATTTCCCAAGCGCCGCGATGTCTCAATTTTGAATTCGTCGAATCTCTCCGGATTAAGGGAATTTTTACGCGCGAATCTCCAAATCGCATCTGGCACGGCTTCGGCTGTAGTTGAACGGGACGAGTGAAAATAATGTCAACTCTCATGACGAAAGAATTGGAATTGAAATGATTTTTCAGGCAAACACGGATGGATTTCCGGGATTGAATCGCGTGTTTCGCGCCGGATGGAATTCTGTTCGGGATTTATCGGGCAATATTCCCCATATCTTCGGCATTGGCGATTTGATATTCAAAAAGGGAATTATGGAAAAGGAGCCGCACGCAACGCGCTTTGGCGCATAAATCAGGTTATCCGCTCTATGCTCTCCAAAGCGAAACGAAAAAAATCCATTCACCGCAAACCGGAACGGGCGCGCGCTCGTGCTCTCAAATCCGCCCGGGTGAAATCATCGAAACTTCAACCCGCGCGCGTCACCGCGAAAAATAATTTTTCAAAAAAACCGGAAGCGCGCCGAAACAACGCATCACCGGAAAAGGAAGTTTCCGTTCGCGAACCAAAAACCGCCGAAGCGCCGCCGCCCAATCCGGCTCCCGTCATTTCCGCGGCGCAGGCCGAAGCCGCGCTTCCGGTCGAGCGCGAACGTTCCAGCTACGACGGCGACACGGCAATCAAACTTTATCTCCGCGAAATCGGCCAGGTGAAATTGCTCACGCCGCAGGAGGAAATTGAACTCGCCGCGCGCATAAAAAAAGGAGACAAAAAAGCGCGCGAACAAATGATCAAAGCCAATCTCCGGCTCGTTGTGAAAATCGCGCGCGATTACGAAGGCATTGGTCTGCCGCTCCTCGATTTGATCAGCGAAGGCAACATCGGTTTGATGAAAGCCGTCGAGCGATTCGATCCGGCGAAGGGCGGAAAACTTTCCACTTACGGCTCGTGGTGGATCAAGCAATCCATCAAACGCGCGCTGGCGAACCAGTCGAAAACCATTCGCCTGCCCGTGCATCTCGTGGACAAAATTTCCAAAATGCGCCGCACCGCGATGCGGCTTCAGGAAGAGCTTGGCCGCGAACCGACCGATGAGGAACTCGGCGCGGACCTGGGCATTTCCGCTTCGCGCGTTTCGCAAATGCGATTGGCGGCGATTCGTCCCGCATCGCTCGACGCACCGATTGGCGATGAGGATTCCAATAATTTCGCCGAAGTCGTTCAGGACGAAGCGGCCGATACGCCGTACGAGCAGCTTGAGGAAAAAACCGTGACGCGGATGCTTCAGGAAATGGTCAAAACGCTCGACCCGCGCGAAGCCACGATTCTGCGCGCGCGCTTTGGGCTGGACGGCGGCCCGGAAAAAACGCTGGAAGAAGTCGGCGAAAAATTCGGCGTCACTCGCGAACGCGTCCGGCAGATTCAAAACATCGCGCTAAAAAAACTTCGCAAGATGATCGAAAAACTCGAAGCGGCAAAAGTGAACGTTTGAGAATTCGCGGGGGCGAAATTTTTCGAACTTCCATTCGCACTGCGCGGTTTGCCGCAAAGCCAATTTCTTCAAAAGCTTCGCAAAAATTCCATCGCACGTATTTTTTTTCTTGCATGACCGTAAGTCGAGCGCCTAAACACCAGCCATGGTTCAATCCACTGTGACGCCAACGCCGGCTGAAATCGAACGCGCCATTCGCACCGTTCCGGATTTTCCGAAACCGGGCATTCAGTTCAAGGACATCACGCCGGTTCTCGCCGATCCGCGGCTGTTCTCCGGTTCGATTGATTTGCTGATCAATAATTTCAAACCCGGCGACGTGGACGCGGTTGTGGGCATTGACGCGCGCGGATTTATTTTCGCCGCCGCCGCCGCCATGAAATTGCGCGCGGGCTTTGTTCCGGTTCGCAAAAAAGGAAAACTCCCCTACAAAACGCACGAGCAGGAATACGCGCTGGAATACGGAACCGCCACGATTGCGATGCACGTGGACGCGCTGAAACCCGGCAGCCGCGTGTTGTTGATTGACGATTTGCTTGCGACGGGCGGAACCGCCGCCGCCGCTGTCGCGCTTGTGGAAAAACTCGGCGGGAAAATCCTGGAAATTTCTTTTCTGATTGAACTGGGATTTCTGGATGGCCGCAAACGATTGGAAGGCCAAAAAATCCGTTCGCTGATCGTCTGCTGAACTCAAACGCAAACGGAGATTTCGAAAAGTGTCGCAAAGTGCCGCTGGCATCTTGTCGGCAATGATTCCGTAAATCCCCGCGCGCAAAATTGCAATTCAGTTTCTATTTTGCGCCGCATCCTTAAACTGCGTCCGTGCATTGGCTCCAGACACTCGATTTCGGTTTGCTGCGTTTTATCAACGAAACGTTGAGCAACTCGTTTTTCGACGCCGTGATGCCGTTCGCCAGCGGCAACGCGTATTTCTTTCCCGTTCTGATCATTGCGCTTTTGATTTTGCTGTGGAAAGGCGGCGCGCGCGGACGGCTTTGCGTTCTGATGGTTGCGCTGATTATCGGACCGGGCGACGGCCTCATCAGCAATACGATCAAACACGCCGTTGCCCGGCCGCGACCTTACGTGACGCATCCCGAATTACGCCAGCCCGCCAGTAGAAACTTTAAAAACGCGGCGAAATCGCGCGAAAAACCCGAGCGGAAAAAACATCAATCCCAACCCGCTCCCGCTCACAAACCGAATTACAACAGTATGCCGTCGTCGCACGCGGCGAACTGGTTTGCGGGCACGATGATTCTGTTTGTTTTTTATCGCCGGAGCCTTTGGTTCATGTTGCCGCTCGCGTGCCTGGTTTGTTTTTCACGGCTTTACAATGCCGCGCATTATCCGAGCGATGTTCTCGCCGGAGCGATTCTCGGCACGGGTTACGCCGTTGCGGGAATGTGGTTTTTCAACGCGCTCTGGAATTGGGCCGGGCGAAAATGGTTTCCGCTCTGGTGGGCGAAAGTGCCGTCGCTGCTCAATCCAAAAACTTCGCCGGCGCAAAAATCCGATTCGCCTGAAACTTCGGAAACGCAATCCTCAATCGCCCACGCGCAATGGCTTCGTCTCGGTTACGTTTTGATCGCCATTTTATTTTTAGTGCGAATCGGCTACATCGTCAGCGGCACGATCGAACTCAGCGGCGACGAAGCGTATCAATGGATCTGGTCCAAGCACCTCGCGCTTTCGTATTTCAGCAAACCGCCGCTGATCGCGTACACGCAATTTCTTGGAACGCACATCTGGGGCGACACCGATCTCGGCGTGCGGTTTTTTTCCCCGGTGCTCGCCGCGATCACGAGCCTCGCGCTGCTGCGGTTCATGGCGAAATTCGTGAGCGCGCGCGCGGCGTTTGCGTTGTTGCTCGTCGCTTCGACAACGCCGTTGCTGGGCGTCGGCGCGGTGTTGATGACCATTGATCCGCTTTCCGTTTTGTTCTGGGTGCTCGCGATGATTTCCGGCTGGCGCGCGGCGCAACCGGAATCAAAAACTTCCGATTGGCTTTGGACCGGCCTGTGGATGGGACTTGGTTTTTTAAGCAAATACACGGAACTGCTGCAATGGCTTTGCTGGGTCGTTTTTTTCATCGCATGGAAACCTTCGCGCCGGCAACTTCGCCGTCCCGGCCCGTATCTCGCGCTGCTCGTCAACGCGCTTTGCGCGGTTCCGGTTCTGCTCTGGAACGCGCAACATCATTGGATCACCGTTTTCCACGTCGCGGGAAACGCGGGAATGAAACATCAATGGCGTCCGCATGTCGGAGAATTTCTCGGTGTCGAATGGCTTTTGCTGAATCCGGTTTATTTCGTCGCGGCGATTTGGGCGTCCATCGCGTTCTGGCGACGAATGGGAAAAAACGTTTTCGCGCTTTATTTGTTCAGCATGGGAATGCCGTTGTTTCTTGCGTATTTTATCTGGTCGTTTCATTCCTCGATCAAGCCGAACTGGATTGCTCCGGCGGTGTTGCCGATGTTTTGTCTCATGATCGTTTATTGGCAGGCGCGCTGGAAAAATGTGGCGCGTTGGGCGAATGCGATTTTCGCTGCAGGATTTGTCATCGGCGCGACGGCCACGGTCATCATGCACAACACCGATTTGATCCGAAAAATTGCGGGCAGACCGCTGCCGCCGAAACCCGATCCGTTGACGCGTGTTCGCGGCGCGCGGGATTCCGCGAAACTCGCCGAGCAAATGCGCGAAAAACTGGAGGCCGAAGGCAAACCGGCGTTCATCATTTGCAGTCATTACGAAACCACCGGTCTGTTCACGTTTTATTCGCCGCTCGCGAAAAGCGACGTTACGAAAACGCCGCTGGTTTATTGCATTTCCTCCGAACATCCGGAAAACCAGTTTTATTTCTGGCCGGGTTACACGGATCAGCGAAAAGGGCAGAACGCGATTTTCATTCGCGAACTCGGCGCGCCGCCGCTCGTCAAAGGCTGGGTTCCGAAATGGCTGCGCGGCGAAACCAATCTGCTGCGCCATCCGCCGATCAGCCAGCCCGCGCCGCGCCAGCTTGTGCGCGAATTCGATTCGGTGAAAGATTTGGGACAATTCAACGTGTTGTATCGCGGCCGCGTTTTTCACACTTATCAAATCTTTGAATGCCACAACCTGCATTGAGCCGCGCGATTCCCGTTCGGCGATTTTCCCGGCGCGCGATTTTGATCTCGCGGCGACGCTGAATTCCGGTCAGGCGTTTCGCTGGAATTTTCAGGACAACGGTTGGAACGGAGTGATTGGAAATCGTTGGGTGCGATTGCGAGGCGATGAATTTTCCGTCACGGCGCAAATGGCGGAACCGGTGGCGGATTGGAACTGGCTGAAAAATTATCTGCAAACCGATCTGGATTTTCACGCGATTCTTTCAAGTTTCCCCGACGACGAACCGATGCGCGCGGCGAAAATCGCGTGTCGCGGATTGCGTTTGCTTCGGCAGGAACCATGGGAATGCCTCGCGTCGTTTATTCTCTCCTCGACCAAACAGATTGTGCAAATCCGGCAAATCGTTTCGTTGCTGTGCGAGCGTTTCGGCGAGCCGGTTTCCGCGCTGCCGGAATACGCGCCCGCATTCGCATTTCCCACGCCCGAACGCCTGGCCCGCGCGACCGAAGCGGAATTGCGCGCGTGCAAAATGGGTTTTCGCGCGCCTTATCTGTCAGGCTCGGCGCGCGCGATCGCCGGCGGCCAGTTTGATCTGGAGCGGCTGCGCGCGTTGCCGGTGGAAATGGCGCGAGCGGAATTGATGAAATTGCCCGGCGTCGGGCGGAAAATCGCCGATTGCGTTTTGCTGTTCGCGTACGGATTTCCGACGGCGTTTCCGGTGGATGTCTGGATTTTGAAAGCGTTGCGGCGGCTTTATTTTCCGAAACGCCGCGTCAGCCCGAAACGGCTCCTGCATTTTTCAGAAACGCATTTTGGTCCGAACGCCGGATACGCGCAGCAATATCTTTTTCATTACGTGCGCGTCGCGAATAAGTTTTCGGGTTCCGAGTTTAAAGTTCAGGGTTCGATGAATCGTCCACGCGCAAAAAATTCGAAAATCAAAATTCAGAAATCACAAATTCCATGAAGTCTCTGGAAGTCCTTTTCACTCCGGCGGATTTCGACGCGCTGAAATCGCGTTCGCTCGACAACGCGTTGTGCGTCGTGTTCGATGTTTTTCGCGCGACCAGTTCCATGATCACCGCGCTGGCGAACGGCGCGGCGGCGGTCATTCCCGTTGGTGAAATTTCCGAAGCGCTGGCGATTCGCAAATCCGAATCCGGCGTTTTGCTTGCGGGCGAGCGCGACGGCGTTCGCATTCGCGCCGCGCTGACGGACGGCGTGGATTTCGATCTTGGAAATTCGCCGCGCGAGTTCACGCGGGAAAAAGTTTCCGGAAAAACCATCGTGACGACCACGACGAACGGCACGCGCGCGCTTCGCTCCTGCGCTCACGCGAAAACGGTTTTGGCCGGCTCGTTTTTGAATCTGGACGCGACGGCGGGAGAAATCCGAAATCTCAATCCGGAAAATCTGATTGTGATTTGCAGCGGCACATTCGATGAAACCGCGCTGGAAGATGTTCTCGGCGCGGGCGCGTTGTGCGATTTGCTTTGGAAGCATTTTCAAGACGCGAAAATTTCCGATTCCGCCATTATCGCGCGCAAGATTTTTCAACCCGCGGAAAACGATTTGTTGAAAGCCGCGTCGGAATCGCGCAATGGCCGGAGGCTTTTGGGAAATCCCGATTTGCGGGACGACGTCGCGTTTTGTTTGCAACGAAATATTTTTCAATTTGCGGCGTCGTTGCGAAAGGATGGAAAAGTTTTGAAATTGTAAGTTATCAAGTGTGAATCGTTTGTTCTTTTTTGAAAACGGCTTGCATCGGTTCGCGTTCCGGCGCATAAACGCGATTCGTGAACCTCGGGATTTTGATCCGAATCGGCGCGCTCGCCGTCTTGATTCTATCGGGCAGCGGATGCGCGTTTCGCGATTTATGGAACGACGCCGGAGTGGAAAATTTCAATGAACCGGCTGATTCTCCGAACCTGCGTTTGTACAAAAATCGCGGCCAGAAAGATTTGTTGGTGGTTTATGATGAATATTCCGAACGACACGATTCCATTCGGCCGCGCGCCTACTGGCTTTTTCAAAATCAAAATCGAATTGAGAATCGCCGCCGGCCGGATTTCGTGAGCGTGAAAGTCGCGAAACGTTTGACCAGCGTTCCGGTTTTTTCCGAAACGAACGGGCCTGCGGATATTGAAAATTTGCCTTTGTACGCGCTTGGTTCGACGAATCATTATTTTTTCTCGCTTTATTCCGACGGAAACGAACGGCGATTCATGCTGCCGGTTTACAGCGAC
>DASSNZ010000326.1:0-6471 GCA_035701135.1 Verrucomicrobiia bacterium | reverse complement strand
TCCGACAGCGGCTTCATACGATGGCGTGTTCTACCAATCCACCGGCGCTCAGTTGGGGCAATCGGGATTTATTAGAATCACGACGACGAAGAAAGGAAAATTCAGCGGATTGCTCCAAACGGGTTTTGGCCGTTATCCTTTCAGCGGGTTTTTCGACGATAATGGTGACGCGGAGATTTTCGGAACGCCGTTCGAGATTCAGGTTTCGAATTCCGGCGATCAGATTACCGGAACAATTGGTGATGGCGAAACATGGACTGCGGATCTTGTTCTGGATAAAAACAGTTTCAATGCGAAGAAAAATCCGGCTCCATTCGCCGGCAGATATACCATAGTTTTCCCGGGATCGGGTGACGTGAACAACACGCAAATTCCATTTGGCAGCGGTTATGGTTCCATTAATGTCAGCAAATCGGGTCAGGCCCGATTCCAGGGCGTGCTGGCGGACGGCACGAAGGTGACGCAGACCACGTCGGTTTCCGATCATGGTTTGTGGCCGCTTTTTGTTCGGCTTTATCACGGCGGCGGGCAACTTCTCGGCCTCGAATCCTTTGTGTCGGCGAACCCGCTTTCCGCGCCGGTCAATTGGATCAAAGAGGAAAACGACAACGCGAGATTTTATCCCGATGGATTTAATTTCACGACCAATTCCATGGGATCGCCGTTCAACAAAACCAACGCTCCGATTACGGGATTTGGCGTGGGAACCGTCGCCTTTAGCGGCGGCAATCTTGCCCGTGATTTCAGCGATACTGTTTTTGTCACGGGCAAAAAAGTCAAAAACCAGAGCGAAACCAGATTAACATTGAAAGTCAATCCGAACACCGGTTTGTTCAACGGCTCGGCGGAAAATCCCGGAGCCAAAAAGCCGGTGAAGTTTAAAGGCGCGATTCTGCAGGAACAAAGTTCCGGGTCCGGATTTTTCCTCGGCGCAGATCAGAGTGGCCGGGTTTCAGTGAACCCATAAATCGCATTTGCGGAATTCAGGCCGCTTCCCGCGAACGGGAAGGGCGGCGCGGCCGATAGAGGGAATCGGCGCGTCACGCGGGAAATGAGTTGGCAAGCTTCGGTCCTGAGAGGCCGGGCTTCGTAATGAGAATATTCATGAAAAATTGTTTGGCGGTCGCTATTTTGGTCGGTGTCACAGGATTATCCATTCCCAACGCGCGAGGCTTTTTACCGACGCGCGGAGAATCGTTCACCAATTTCGACAAGCGGGTTCAGCTTTCGCCCCAAACCGCTCAAGCCGCGACGCTGACGTCTTCACAGGAACCCGCCGCCAACGCGTTGAGAATCGCGGTGCCGAACGCGCGAATTACGAGTGATAAAATTCTCGGTGTGCCGAACTTCGTCACTTCGGCGCGCGGTTTTCTGACAGGTCCGGGTGGCGCGGGAGTATCGGAAACGTTTCTTTCGGCGTTGCCGGCCGATGACTCCCATCGCGTGGTTAAAGCGTTTTTAAACCAGTATTCGACACTGTTCGGTTTTGGAGCGCAAGCCTTGGACGGCGCGCGTATCCAGCGGGATTCCGTTGGGCAGAACAATGGTTTGCACACCACGGTTTGGGAACAAACGGTGGATGGCATTCCGGTTTTTGACGGGTTATTGATTGCGCATGTCACGCGCGACGGTCAATTGATCAGTATTTCCACGCATTTCGTTCCTCAGGCGACGCAAGCGGCGGATTCGGGAACGCCCGAACGGCAAACGCTAGAGAACGCCCCGGCGATTTCCGCTTCAAGTGCCGTAATCAACGCGGCGGCGAATGTAAACGTTGCTATCGGTGAAAATTCGTTAAGCGTGACTGATTCCACTCCGGGCGCGGAAAAAAAACAAATCCTGCGCGGAGCGGAAATTGTCGGCGACAACTATGCGCAATTGGTTTGGCTGCCGATGAACGAAAATTCAATGCGCCTTTGCTGGCGCGTGATTCTCACCACTCGCACTCCTTTGGATCGTTTTACTTTTTTGGTGGATGCGCAAACCGGTGAAGTCCTGTTGCGGCGTGACATGGCCGAGCACATAACCGATGCCACTTACAACGTTTATACGAGCGACAGTCCAAGTCCTTTTACACCTGGATGGCCAACGCCGCAATCGGACCAACCGCCCTACGTGGATCGCAGAATGGTAACTTTGGGCGCGTTCGATTCGAATGCTTCACCGATTGGATGGGTCGGTGAAGAAAACAGTCCTCGGACAACGGGAAACAATGCGGCAGCTTTTCTGGATCGGAACTTCGATGGAATTCCGGACGTTCCCCTCCCTGTCGCCTCGAATCGTGTATTCAACTTCATGTTGGATCTTTCGAATAATCCGACGAGCTATCAAAGCGCTTCGACTGTTCAATTGTTTTACGATGCGAATCTTTATCATGATCGGCTTTATGAATTCGGTTTCGATGAGCAATCGGGAAATTATCAGGTAACCAACTTTGCGCGCGGAGGTTTTGAGCGCGATCCAGTGCAATGCCTTGTTCAGGCGGGAGCGGACGTTGGGCAGACAGATAATTCGGAATTTCTTCCGGCGCCGGATGGATTGACGGCGTATTGTGCAATGTTTGTTTTTACGGGACCGGTTCCGCAGCGTGATGGTTCTTTGGATCAGGAAGTCGTTTTTCATGAATTGACGCACGGTGTCAGCACGCGACTCGTGGGCGGCGGCGTGGGAATTTTTCAGGTTCAGAGCGCGGGAATGGGCGAGGGCTGGTCCGATTTTGTGGCGCTTAGCCTTTTAAGCGAGCCAAACGACGATGTGGACGCTGTGTATCCGATGGGTGGTTATGTCACTTTTGATCTTTTTGGTTTTGATTTTTCCGAGAATTATTATTATGGAATCCGGCGGTATCCCTACACCACGGACATGTCCAAAAATCCATTGACGTTCAAGGATATTGATCCCGGGCAGGCTGACCCTCATCAGGGCGTTCCAGTCAATGCGTTGATCGCCGGCAACCCGGCAGATGAAGTGCATAACGAAGGCGAAGTCTGGTGCGTGACGTTGTGGGATATGCGCGCGAATCTGGTCAATGCCTGGGGTTGGGAAAAGGGAAATCAACTCGCTCTCCAATTGGTGATTGATGGGATGAAGCTGGCCCCGCCGAACCCAACCTTTCTGGAGGCGCGCGATGCGATTATCAAAGCGGACGAAACCGATAATTTAGGAGAAAACTTTGCTCAGATCTGGCT
This sequence comes from Verrucomicrobiia bacterium, assembly GCA_035701135.1. Lineage (GTDB taxonomy): Bacteria > Verrucomicrobiota > Verrucomicrobiia > Limisphaerales > DASXHY01 > DASXHY01. The sequence goes on along the minus strand of DASSNZ010000326.1, from coordinate 3,283 downwards.
TGCGTTCGCCAAACGCGGCATGGGTTTCAGTGCCACGTCTCCGACCAGTGACACGACATCTGGCTTGCAGGAAGCCTATGATCTCCCGCCGGGAGTAGCGCCGGATGGCATTCTCGAGGTTCGAGTTTCTCCGCCTTCAGGCGATATTCTGTTCCAAGGGGACACCAACACATTTCTCATTCGCGTGACGGACACATTGCCGGTGACGAATGCGACGATTGTCACGACGACCAGCACAGGGGACACCCTTGAATTTCACAACGACGGCGTCGCTCCCGATGATAAAGCCGACAACGACATTTACTCCGCATCGCTTGTTATTCCTACCAATCAGACGAGCATCACGATTACCAATATTATTTCCGCTCCGGATGAGGAAACGACCACAAACATTCTCAGCTATCTGATATTCGTGCCGCCACCGAACGATGATTTTTCAAAGGCGATCAAAGTCCCCGCGGCCGGAACGAATTATTTTACCAGCAACAGACGCGCGACTTCCGAATTTGGCGAGCCATCCCACGCCGGCATTGCCAGCGCGACGCCGTCTTTGTGGTGGAATTACACCCCCACGGCAAATGTGAATCTGTTGGTGGACGCGGGCGGCAGCTCGGCGCGAACGGTGATTGCGGTTTATACGAATAACACTCTTTCGACGCTTCGGCCCGTGGTTTCCGCTGTCGGTTCCGCTCAACGGCCCGGACCGTTTGTTGATTTCAACGCCAAGGTTGGGATCACCTATCACATTGCGGTTGCGGGTCATGATCCCGCCAATGTTGGCGTCATTAATCTCAATATAGCGCCCGAAGGTGATGCTGATACGAACGCACCCGTGGTTACGATTTTTTCGCCGCTTGATGGCGTCATTGTTACTTCAAATCAGGTGATGGTCAGTGGCCTTGCCGTTGACCCAGGTTCCGATCCTTCCGGCGTTGATTCGATTGCAATCAGCGTCTCTTCGGCCTTATCCGCCAATCTGCTTTCGCATTCGTCCGGTTCCGCTCTAATTAAAGGTCCGGTTGCGACCAACTGGTCGAACCTTGTTGCGCTGGCGCCGGGACAAAACACCATTCAGATTTTTGCTACGGACGTTGTGGGCAATCGTTCGGCCGCTGCAGTCGTTCATGTGACCTATCGTCAAAATGATCCGCCTAACAATTTCTTTGTGAACTCGATTGTTTTGACCAACAATTCCGGAGTCAGCAGTGTCAATACCATCAACGCCACCAAAGAGCCGGGCGAACCGAATCATGGCGGGAGCGTCGGCGGCAAATCCGCCTGGTGGACTTTCACCGCGCCATCCGACGGACTTTTGATGCTCAACACGAGCAATTCCACTTTTGATACCGTTCTCGGTCTTTACACGGGAAATTCAGTCAGCCAGCTTACGACAATTGCTGAAAATGACGATGCTTACGATGGCGCCCCGGGCGGATTCAGTGAAATTGATCAGGCGGTAAGGTCGAACCAGAACTATCGAATCGCTGTGGACGGGTACGACGGCCTCAGTGGAATGGTGTTTCTTAATTACTCATTCATTGCAGGCCCGATTTACCGAGTCTCGGTTTCCAGCGGCACGGGCGGCACGGCAAGCCCGACATCCTCCGACGTGCTCAGCAACGGAGTTATTGTGCTGACGGCCACGCCGAATCAGAATTATCAGTTTGATTCGTGGACAGGCGACGTGATTTCGACGGAGAATCCGCTTTCGCTCGTCGTCACTCAAAACATGAATGTGACGGCGCAATTTCGCCCGGTGGAATTCACCGACGGCTTTGAATCGGGGAATCTGCAGCACATTGCATGGACTTCGAGCGGGACGCCTTGGACAGTCCAAACCAACGTTGTTTTTGTTGGGCAATATGCGGCCAAATCAGGCGCTATTTTAGATGGACAGACCAGTTCGCTGATTTATACCGGAAAATTCCGCGACGGAAATGGAGCGTTCGATTACCGTGTCAGTTCCGAAGCGAATTTTGATTTCCTGAAATTCTTCGTGGACGGCACGTTGCGAAATCAGTGGTCGGGCGAGGCGGGCTGGGCGAATTTCTCATTCCCGATTTCCGCCGGAACGCACACGCTCGAATGGCGCTATGTGAAAGATGCGGTCGGAAAAGCCGGCCTGGATGCGGCGTTCATTGATGATGTGAATCTTCCGTTGGGAGTTCCGATTGATGAATCGTCGCGCGCCACGCTGCAATTGCAACCGCAGTCGGATGGAAGTTTTCTGCTCAACCTGACCGGTCAAACCAATCAGCAATACATTGTGCAGACCTCCACGAACCTGTTCGATTGGCAAAACATTTCCACGAACACGCTGTCGCAAGGTTACCTGCAGCTGGTTGAACCCGCGGGCATCACCAACAGCGCTCAATTCTATCGCGCGATTGTCGCTCCGTGATTTTCGCGCCGGAATTTTTTCGACGCTGAGTTGACCGGCGGCGGAAATTTACGCGATGAAAACGTTCGGGATTACCGGCGGAATCGGCATGGGCAAATCCACGGCCGGGCAAATCCTTCAAAGCCGCGGCGTGCCGGTTGTGGACACGGATATTCTGGCCCGCAAAATAGTCGAACCCGGCGCACCGGCGCTGGGCGAAATCACACGCGCATTTGGCCGGGAACTTCTCAGTGAAAAGGGAGAGTTACGTCGCGATGCGCTTGCTCAAATTGTCTTTTCCGATCCGGCGGCGCGCCAAAAACTCGAAGCCATTCTGCATCCGCGCATTCGCGAATTGTGGAGACAGGAATTCGCGGACTGGCGGGCGGCGGAAAAAACGGTTGCTGTGGTTGTGATTCCGCTTCTGTTTGAAACGGCCGCGGAATCGGAATTGGACAAAACCATTTGTGTTGCGTGTTCCGAAACGACTCAACGGCGGCGATTGCTCGCGCGCGGCTGGACTCCGGCGCAAATCGCGCAACGCGTCGCGGCGCAATGGCCTGTGGAAAAAAAAATGGCCAAAGCCGATTACGTAGTTTGGACGGAAGGCGAAATGGAAATCCTGGGCGAACAGCTCCATCGAATCATGGAATCATCTTGAATTGTCCGATCACCCATTTCGATTCGCGTGAATTAACGACTGAATCAGGTCGCATTGGATCCGCTCATCAACCTACAATGGCGCCCCGCAACGTCGCAAGGCAGGTACCCTTTCGCCGCATCGCAGCTTGGAAGAACTCACGGCGAGACGCGGCGTGGCGATCAAAGAAACGTCCGGCTACCCTGCAATCGAAAATCTCTTCAACGTCGTTGGCCAGTCGCTCAAGTCCAAGGTCCGTTGCT
>DASSNZ010000325.1:0-15308 GCA_035701135.1 Verrucomicrobiia bacterium | reverse complement strand
ATCCGCTGCTCGCGCTGTTTTTGCCGGTGACGGTGAATTTGAAATCATAGTTTCCATTCGTCGGAGCCTCCCACACGCCGCAATCGAATTGTTCGAGCATGTTGGTCCAAAGCACAATCTGGTTTGTAGGCGTCGTGATGTGAATTGGCAGGAGGTACACGACGTTTGTCGGCGAGTAAGTGTCTCCTGGTGCGCCGAGATTCGTCAGCGGACCGCCGGCATTGCCGCCTGAAAGTTGAAATTGACCGCGATCCGATCCGGCGTCGGCGGCGATGCGAATTCGATAATTTCCCGCACTGAGATTTGTAATTGTGTAAGTGACGGAATCGCCCGGTGAATCAGCATTGAATCGCGTCCCGCGCCAGTTGCTGAAAGCTGCATTCGTGATGATCTGATGCGTGGCGCCGGACGGCACTGCGGAAAGATTCTCCGTTTCAAAAACATTTGCGGGAACAATCGTGTAATTGCTGCCCGCAATTGTCGGGAACTCATAAAGTCCCGGCAAAACCATCGGCGCATTTACGTCCTCCGAGCCGAGTCGAACAACGATGGGCCACTTTGAACGGAGCCGGCACGTGTTGCCCGCTTTCGAAAGAATGGTCGCGCCGGCGAGCTTTCCATTCGTCCACGACATATTTTCCACTTCGAATCCGCCGCGGGCGCAAAGACCGCTCACGAAGCCGTTGGTGAAAGCCGGCGGAAGCGCAGGGAGCAGAAACACTTCGTCGGAGGAACTCTGCAAAAACATTTCGGCAATGCCCGAAAGCGTTCCAAAAATCGCGTCCACCTGCCGGTTGGGATTGTCGTGAAACACCAGGTTGGTCGAGTATTTCGAATCGCCGATCAGATTGGTCAGGCAAAGATAAGCGCCTTGCCCGTCCTGAAGCCGGTCGCGAAGATTGATCCGCCAGGCTTCACCCCAGCCGATGCGGGCGCTGCCGCTGACACCCGTCCCGCGGATGTCCACTGAAATGCGCGCTGCCATCGCCAGTTGCGGCGTATAAAAAGGAGAAATTTCGTCGCCTGGAAACAATCCGACCAGATGCGAGCAATGGCGGTGGTTGTCATCCGGCGCGTCCACATCATCCAGCCATTCCTGAAGTTGGCCGTAACGTCCGATTTGATCCGGCGGCAATTGGTCGCGAAGCGACGTGATGTCGGCGCGAAACGAATTGTCCACGCCAAGAATTTCGCTCGCTGCGATGACGTGATTGAACAAGTCGCGAATGAGATCGTTGTCCATTGTCGAGCCTGCGACGTTCGCGATGCCGCCGGGCTCGTCGTGTTCCGGCGAGTAAGTGGGATTGCTCACCATCCAACCCGGATGCAACGGGTCGGGCACCAAAAAATCCTGGAAAAACTCCGCAGCGCCTTTCATCAGTGGATAAGCGGTGTTGGCAAGGAAATTGGTGTCGCCGGTGTAAAGGAAGTGCCACCACAGATGCTGGCAAAGCCACGCGCCGCCCGTCGGCCAGATGCCATCCCGGCCGTTGACCGGAGCCGCGGCGCGCCACAGATCGGTATTATGATGCACCACCCAGCCGTCGCAGAAATAATTCGTGCCAGCGACGCGATGACCGGTGACGGACAAATCCTGAATCATGTCCACCAGCGGCAGAACGCATTCGGAAAGATTGCAAACTTCGGCGCCCCAATAATTCATTTCCTCGTTGATGTTGAGCGTCATTTTGCTGTCCCAACTGGGCGCGGTGAGGTCGTTCCATTTTCCCTGCAAGGTCAGCGGTTGCGAACCGGGGCGCGAACCGGAAATCATCAGGTACCGGCCCGTTTGAAATATCAGCGCGATGAGTTGCGGGTCGTTTCCGTCCACGGCGATTTGTTTTTTGCGGTAGCCGATGGAAAAGTTCGTTTTGAAATTGCTCCCCAGATCCAGCGTCACCCGGTTGAATAACGATTGATAGTCGTCCTGCTGCGCCTGACGCAACTGGTCGTAGGACATTACTGCGGCCGAGGCAATATTGTTGGAACAGATCAAAGTCGGATTCGCGCTGAGGTCGTGATAATTTACAAAATTCGATGCCACGCTCAGCAACAGCGTTACCGCGTCCGCGCCGTTCACTGAAATGGAACTGGCGCCCGGCGTCACCGTGCCGCCTTCCGCGATCACCCGCACGCGCGCCTCGTATTCGATGCCGTTCGTGAGACCGGTCGCGTAATACTCGGAACGCGGTTTGGCCGTCACTCGCGCGTGCATGATCAAATCGTTGCCTTCGGTGCTGATGGTGTAATCGCTTTGCAACGTGCTGAACCCGCAGGTGAAGCTGATTTTTCCCGGCTGACTCGCGGTGAGGCGGACCACGATCACCTTGTTGCTCGGTGCGCTGGCGAAAACGTCGCGGTAATATGTGACGCTGTTGTAATCATAATGAACGCTGGCCGTGGCGGTGCCAAGATTCAACGAGCGCAAATAATTGGCCGTGCCGCTGTGCGGAAAAGTCAACTCAAGCACTCCGGCCGGCTGGTAAGCGGGCTCGCGCAGCGGAACGCTCATCAGATAATTCTGCGCTTCACTGTAAATGTCGGTTTTCGCAAAAACCTTTGATTGAATGCTTGCCAAATGAGCGGGCGTGGCGTTTGGATTTTCGTAGAAATGCGGCTGGCCGTTCCAGATTGTATCTTCGTTAAACTGGATTTGTTCGACGCCGACTCCACCAAAAACCATCGCGGCGAGTTTTCCATTTCCAATCGGCAACGCCTCCTGAACCCACGAAGTTGCGGGCGAGGTGAAAGAAATCGTCATTGGTCCCGGATCGGCTCGAAGAGGAGCGAGCCAAGAAGCGAAAGACGCCAAGATAAGATTCCGCCAGAAATTACGCATAAAAGAGATACCGGAAGAATGCCCCCAAAATCGCGAACAAACAATTTGTTAACTGCCAAATTTAATAGAAAAACTGTCCGGGCGATTCCAGGATTCAGACGCAATTCAAATCGTTATTTCCAGGTGAAAATCCGGCGTTTCCACCATCAGGCTTTTACGTTTTCCGATTGCTCCGCCGGAACCAGCTCTGAGAGAATCGCTTTCACTTTCGCCAGCAATTCATGGCTGGTAAACGGTTTTTTCAAAAAGCCCGGTTCCTCGCGCGCCGTCGTCTGATGCACCACGCCGCTCACGCACAGAACCGGCATCGCGGGAAATTTTTGGCGCGCGTTTTCCGCCAGCTCGCGGCCGCTCATGCCCGGCATGATCAAGTCGGTGATGACAAGATCAATCGTCTCGCCTTGTTTCGAAAGAATTTCCAATGCCTTCTGGCCGTTGTTGGCCGTGATGACGCGATAACCGTAAGTGGACAAAATGGTTCTGCCCATGTTCAAGAGCGCGTCCTCGTCGTCCACCATTAAAATCGTCTGCGCGCCGCGCAAATCCGCATCGCTCGCCGTCGCGTCATTTACAACACGTTTTTCCGCGGGCAGATAAACGCGCACGGAAGTTCCCAAACCTTCCTGGCTCGAAACGGCCACGCCGCCGCCATGATTGGTCACGATGCCGTAAACAATCGCCAATCCCAGTCCGCGATGACCGGCCATTTTTTTAGTCGTGAAAAACGGTTCAAAAACACGGGAAAGCACATCCGCCGGCATTCCGCATCCGTTATCGCCCACTTCCGCGCAAATATAAGTGCCGGGAGCGAGGCGCAATTCACGGTCCTGCGCCGGGCTGTCCAGTTCCACGTTTCGGGTTTGCACCGTGATGCGTCCCTCGCCATTCACCGCCTGCACCGCATTCTCGATAATTTTCAAAAACGCCTGCTGCATTTTTGCCTCGTCAAATCGCGTGGCGAAAAGGCGGCGTTCCAGATGCAACTGCCAGACGGCTTTTTTCGGATCGTTGCTTTGAAACAAATCCACGGTGCGCTGAAGAATCACATTCAAATTTCCGCTGGATTGCGCGGGCGGCACTTTTTCCTGACGGCTGAATGTTCCCAGGTCCGTCGCGATTTCCGCCGCTTTCAACGCGGATTTTTCCACTTCCAACAATAACGGGCGCCATGGATTGTTTGTTTCCATTTGCGTCAAAACCAGCGAAGTGTAACCCGTGATGCTGGTCAGCGCATTGTTGAAATCGAGTGAAACCGTCCGCGCCAGTTGCAGCGCGCAATCCAGTTTTTGCTTTTGCGCGAGGCTGGATTCAATTCCCTGCGTTTTGGATTCCGTCGAAGCCGGCGGCGCGGCGAGCCATTGGAAAAGAAAAAATCGCTGGTTCTCGTTCTGAAAAGCGCAGATGGAAATTTCGGCCGCGCTGACGCCGCCGCCTTTAACGCGAAACTGGAGCGAAGCGACGGGCGAAGGCGAGCGTTCCCATTGGGCGAGAAATTGCTCCGCGCCGGAACCGTTTTCCGCGGCCCAGATCGAGGAAAGCAACGGCGCGCCGCCTTCCAACGCGGGTCCGAAAAGCTTAATGGCGGCCCGATTCGCGCGAACAATCGTTCCCGCGTCGTTGACCAACAACGCCGGCCAGCCGGCATTTTCCAACGCAAACACTTCGTCGAGCTTCATCACACGTTCAAGACTCGCAGCTTACGACCTCCGCTGCCATTCTCAAAAAGAATTTTTCGGCGGTTTCAGAAACGCCTCCGGCAAAAGTTCCTTCACGGAAAATTCCCGGATTGCGCCCAAAACTCGGCTGTCTGCCGTCCAAATCCTCGCGTCCGGCGCGTATTCCGCCAAAAGCTGACGACACGCGCCGCACGGCATCGGCCCGCGGCGAATCCGCGCGACAACCGCGATCGCCGCAAAATCTTTTTTCCCGCCCGTCAGCGCGTTGAACAATGCCACGCGCTCGGCGCAACAGGTCAAACCGTAACTCGCGCTTTCGACATTTGCGCCGCCGATAATTTCGCCCGAGCGCGTCAACAACGCCGCGCCGACCTTGAATTTTGAGTAGGGCGCAACCGCGAATTTCCGCGCCCGGGCGGCGGCGCGAATCAATTCGCTTTTATTTTTACTCATAATCATGCGCATACTGCTTGAGCCGGCTGGCGGCGGAATTGCAATCCGATTTCATTGAATGTGCGACGACTGTAATGGTTTCGGGCCGGAATTCAATTCGATGGAAAATGACTTGCGCAAAAATCCGTTTTAACGCGCGACTTTTCCACGGAAATGCTAATCTGAATTCATGCCGCGCGATTTGTTCAGTTCCAATTCAAATTCCGACGCCGAAAAACCGGCGGCGGAATCCGGTCTGCCGCGCCATCAGCCGCTCGCCGCGCGAATGCGTCCGCGCAATCTGGACGAATACGTCGGGCAAACACACATATTGGGCAAAGGACAATTGCTGCGGCGCGCGATTGAAGCCGACCGGATTCAATCGCTGATTTTTTTCGGCCCGCCCGGAACCGGCAAAACCTCGCTTGCGCAAATCATCGCCCGGCAAACCAAATCCAAATTTGAACGATTGAGCGGCGTGGAATCGAACGTCGCCGACATGCGGCGCGTTTTGTCGTCCTCCGCCAACCGTCTGGAAAACACCGGCCAATCCACAATCTTGTTCGTTGACGAAATTCATCGTTTCAACAAATCGCAACAGGATGTTCTTTTGCCGGATGTCGAAAGCGGCGTCGTGAAATTGATTGGCGCGACGACGCATAACCCGTTTTTCTTCGTCAATTCGCCGCTCGTTTCGCGCTCGCAGATTTTTGAACTCAAACCGTTGGGCGAAGAGGAATTGTTTTCGTTGTTGCAACGCGCGTTGAAAGACGAAGAACGCGGATTGGGTTATTTAAAAATTTCCGCGGATGAAAATGCGCTGCGGCATCTGGCAAAAATTTCTGACGGCGACGCGCGCAAAGCATTAAATGCACTGGAAATTGCCGCGCTCACGACATCCCCGGAACAAAATGGCGAAATTAAAATAACGCTCGAAGTCGCCGAGCAAAGCATCCAGAAAAAAGCCGTCGTTTATGACGACGAAGACGCGCATTACGACACGATTTCCGCGTTCATCAAATCCATGCGCGGCAGCGATGCGGACGCGGCGCTTTATTGGCTGGCAAAAATGATTCACGCCGGCGAAGACCCGCGCTTCATCGCGCGGCGGATTGTAATTTGCGCGGCGGAAGACGTAGGCCTGGCCGATCCGATGGCGCTGGTGCTGGCGACTTCCGCTTTGGAAGCGGCGGAATTTGTCGGCTGGCCGGAAGCGCAAATTCCTTTGGCGGAAGCGACGATTTATATCGCCACTGCGAACAAGAGCAACAGCGCCTACACGGCAATTGCCGCCGCGCTGGCGGACGTAAAATCCGGGCGCACCATTGAAGTGCCCAAACATTTGCGCGACGCGAATTATTCCGGCGCTAAAAAACTGGGCCACGGAGAAGGTTATAAATATGCGCATGACTACGGCGGTCATTTTGTGGCGCAGGATTATTTAGGCGTGGACAAAACGTATTACGAGCCGACGGAGCAGGGCGTGGAAAAGAAAATCAAGGAACGGCTGGAAAAATGGCGCGCGGAATTTTCCAAAATTAAACCACGGATGGACACAGATAAACACGGATGAAAAAGTGTGATGTCATTTTTGCGGTTCTTGGGGTTTTTCTGACCGGTGTAATCTTACTGGGAATTTCCGCGCCACGGCTCAAATATGGTTAACAAATCGTTTCTTCGCGAAAAAATTCGTGTTCAACTGAAAAGCGTTTCCAAAGAGGCCCGCGATTCTGCATCAACTCAAGCCTGCCTGCTTTTGGAAAAACAAATTCCATGGAAAAACGCCAATGCCATTTTGTTCTACGCGCCGATTCGGGAAGAACTGAATATCTGGCCGCTCTTTCAACACGCATTGAGCGTCGGCAAAATCGTCTGCCTGCCGCGTTTTGATCCGGGAACAAATCGCTATGCCGCTCATCAGATTAGTAAGCTGGATGGCGAAATTCATTCGGGCCGTTTTGATATTCGCGAGCCGCGGCCGGATTGTCCCGCAATTCCATTAAACCGGCTGGACTTGATTCTCGTGCCTGGAGTAGCCTTTGACCTGCGCGGACGGCGGCTTGGCCGGGGACGGGGGTTTTATGACCAATTGCTCGCGGACGCGCGCGGCACGAAATGCGGGGTAGCTTTCGACGAACAAATTGTCGCCGAAATTCCCGTCGAGCCGCATGACATAACGGTAGATTGCATCTTGACGCCGACGCGCTGGCTGGAATGCGCGCCTTAGCCTGTCTCGCGACACGCTTAAGCGGATTCCAACAAACGCGCGGTTCTGGACCGATGTTGTTGGCAAATTTAACTGAAGGCGCGGTTTTCCTCTGCGCCGGAGCGGCGTTTTGTTTCGCTTTGTTGTGGTGGCGGGAACGTCACCGGACAAAGGCGCAATTTCTCGAAGCTCAAGCTCTTCTCGAAAAAACCCGCAACGACGCGGAAATCCTGAAGCGCGACGCCATCGCCGGCGCGACGCGGGAAGCCGCCCGGCTCCGCGAGCAGACCGAGCAATTCCTCGCCGCGCAACGCGCCGAACGCGCCGAGGCGGAACGCCGTTTGAGCGAACGCGAGGCGCTCATCAATTCGCAACTCGAGCGAATGATGGAAACGGAAAACGGGCTCAAGCAACGCCGCGATTCGCTCGAAGCAAAAGAGACGAAACTGGAAATTCAAACCCGCGAAACCGAGGATCTGGCCCGGAAACGACGCGACCAATTGCAGCGTCTCGCCGGATTGAGCCAGGCCGAGGCGCGCGAGCAATTTTTAAAGGAGATCGAGCAGGAAGCGTTGCGCGACGCGAACAATCTCACGCGGCATATTCTTGAAGACGCAAAAACCATGGCGGAGGAAAAAGCGCGCCAGATTATCAGCATTGCCATTCAGCGTTACGCCAGCGAACACACATTTGAAAACACGACGGCGACCATCGCGTTGCCGAACGACGAAATCAAAGGCCGCATCATCGGACGCGAGGGACGCAACATTCGCGCGTTCGAGGCGGCGACCGGCGTTACGATTCTCGTGGACGACACGCCGGGCGCGGTGGTGATTTCCGGATTCGATCCGGTGCGCCGCGAAATCGCGCGCGAAGCGATGTCGCGATTGATTCAGGACGGACGCATTCATCCGGCGCGCATCGAGGAAATCGTCGGCAACGTTTCGCAGGAAATGGATGAAACCATTCTTCGCGTCGGCGGGGAAGCGGTGGCCAAAGCGGGTTTGCCGCCGATGAATCTGGAAATCGTGAAGCTGCTCGGGCGATTGCATTTCCGGCACAGTTATTCGCAAAATATTTTGGATCATTCGGTCGAAGTTTCGCATCTGATGGGTTTGATGGCCGCCGAGCTTGGATTGGATATCGCCACGGCAAAACGCGCCGGCCTTTTGCATGACATCGGCAAAGCGGTGAACCACGAAATCGAAGGTCCGCACGCGGTCGTCGGCGCGGAACTCATCAAACGCTACGGCGAATCTCCAAACGTCATCAACGGAGTGGCTTCGCATCACAATGACGTTCCGCCGATCGGTCCGTGGGGAATTCTCGTGAGCGCCGCGGATGCGATCAGCGCGTCGCGGCCCGGCGCGCGTTCGGAAAGCATGACAACTTATCTCAAGCGCATTGATAACCTGGAAAAAATCGCGTCATCGCTGCCCGGCGTGGAAAAAAGTTTTGCGTTTCAGGCCGGCCGGGAATTGCGCGTTTTCGTCCAACCCGATCACGTAAATGATGAACAGGCATTTGCTCTCGCGCGCAGCATCGCGTCGAAAATTGAGAGCGATCTGCAATATCCCGGCCAGATCAAAGTCACCGTTATTCGCGAGACCCGCTGCGTGGAAATCGCGAAGTAAAGCACGGGAAAATTCCGCGATCGTTCGCGATTTCTCTCGAAGCGCAAAAGTCTTTTTCTATGTAGCGTCTTTTGACGACATGCCGCGGAATTCTCCAACACCTAACAATGAACGGAGAGTCAACTTGCAAAAGTCCGAATGACAATACGAATTGAACGCGGCGCGATTTGCCGGAACGCCGGAAGATTCAAAGCGATTGGCGCGTTGATATTTACGCTGGCGGGAACGCCGGCGGTTTTCAGCGCAAACACGCTCGTCACGCCGAACGCCTCGCCGGAAGCATGTTCGCTTTTTTCTTTTTTCAATGACACCTACGGAAAAAAAGTAATTTCCGGTCAACAGGATGGCTGGCGCGGAACGAATCGGTTTTCGTTCGAGTTGGATTACATTAAAAAAATGACCGGAAAATTGCCGGCGTTGATCGGAATGGATTTGAGCGGTTACACGCGTCCGGATTCTCGCGCCGGAACGCAACACCAGATTGTGGAGGAAGCGACCGATTGGTATCGCAATCGCAATGGAATCGTGACGCTCTGCTGGCATTGGCTGGATCCGATCGAGCACAAGGCCATTTACACCAAAGACACGTCTTTTGATTTGTCGCGCGGCGTGACCGAAGGAACGCCTGAACACGCGGCGATTTTGCGCGATCTGGATAAAATCGCCGCCGAATTGAAATTACTTCGCGACGCGCATGTGCCCGTCCTGTGGCGTCCGCTCCACGAAGCGAACGGGCGCTGGTTCTGGTGGGGCGCGCAAGGGCCGGAGCCGTTCAAGAAATTGTGGCGAATGATGTATGAGCGGTTCACGGATTATCACAAGCTCAACAATCTCATCTGGGTTTTCTCGCCCGGCGCGGCGATTGATCTGGCGGATTGGTATCCGGGAGATTCATACGTGGACATCATCGGTCCGGATCATTATCCGATGAACGGAAATCACGATCCGGCCGCGGACATTTTCAATGAACTCGTCGCGTTTACGCACGGAATCAAACTCGTCGCGCTCGGCGAGAACGGCCCGATTCCCGATCCCGCCCGCATGATGAGCGAAAAAGCCGGCTGGCTTTATTTCTCCACCTGGTCCGGCTCGACGCTCACGGGAAGAAATACAAAGGAGCAACTCGCAAAAGATTTCAACAATCCTTACGTGCTGAATCTCGCCGATCTTCCCGACCTGAAAAACTACCCGTTTCAGCGCGTCGGCAAACCAATGCAACTGGCATTTCCGGCGTCGCCCGGACGAGTCGCGATCAACGGTTTGCGGCGTCATCCGTTGGCGGTCGCCATCCAGGATAACAATGGAAAAACGGTTCGCGATGGCCATTATCTTGTGAAGCTCGGTTTGGAGAATTCCCGGAACGGAAAATTAAGCGGAACACTCCAGGCGACTTCCACCAACGGCCTTGCGATTTTTCCGGATGTGGAAATCAATCGCGCCGGTGAAACGTATCGTTTGCGCGCCACCGCCAGCGGATTACGCGAAGCCGTCAGCCCGGTTTTTGCGGTCGGGCCGGGGGCGGGAATCACTTACGAATGGTGGACGGGAAACAACGCGATGCGTCTTGCTGATTTGTCCGATTCGACTCTCGCGCCGAGCGGACGAGAAATTATCTCCAAAGCGTTGGAAGTGCCGTATCGTTTGGCTACAAATTACAACGCGCGCTTCACAGGCTGGCTCTTGCCGCCGATGAGCGGTTCGTATCAGTTTTGGATCGAAAGCGAGGGGAATTCCGAATTGTGGCTCGGCACGGATTCAAATCCCGAAAGCAAAATAAAAATTGCGACTCTCGGCGGCGGAACGCCTTACGCCAAGTGGCCGCACACCAAGGAAGCGGCATCGGAGCCGGTGAAACTTGAAGCTGGAAAACGCTATTTTATCGAAGTGTTGCACGCGCAAGCGAATGGCCCGGCGCATCTGAGCGTTCGTTGGCTTTTGCCCGACGGAACCGGGCAACGTCCGATTCCGGGTTGTTATTTCGATCCTTCTGGCAACAACAGCGCGGATACAAAACGGACGCAGAAAAGCGCGTATAATTAATTTTTTCGATCCGAGTTTGATGAGCCGACGAATTGGGGGGAATTGGGGGGTAGGGCGACTCACTCCGTCCGCGCCGCACGTGATACGAAAGCGGCGCGCACGAGAGTGACGCGCCACTTATGAAGAGGAGCGCTTCCACTTAGCGCATCCACACCGCGCGCCAGAATTGTTGTTTCGCGCCGGACGAAATCGTGTTTGTAAAATTCATTGCGCTTCCGGAAAGAGTGTTCGTTTCGACGGAAATCCAGGTGTTCAGATCGGTTGAAGTTTGGAGCACGTACGGAACGGAAGGTTGCCCTTGCAATTGAAAAACAAACGCGTTGTTTCCATTGACCGGCAATGCGACGAGGCCCGGCGCTTCCGGCGCGAACGTAAACAGCGTTAATGAAAGCGGCGGAAAACTGTAATCGAAATTCGTGGCGGCGCCGGAAAAATCCGAAACCGCAATATCCTGGGCCACGCTCGGCCCGTTCGTGCGCGCCGCTTCGTCCTGAGGAATTCCGAAGGAATGAATCGTCGCCGTTTCGTCCGGCGCAAATCCATCCAACGCAATCCGCGCGTTGAAATTCGCGGTGGAATCTTTGTTGATGACCAGCAGCGAAACCGCGCCGTTTGCGTGGCGCGAGGCGTACGACGAAAGCAAAAGGTAATCGCTCGACGCGTTCAAAACGGAATCGCCCGAACGCGTGAAATATTTCATCAGCTTCGCCGCGTAGAAGGTGGGATGTTTGGTGCTTAATCCGTTGATCATTCCGAGATCGCCGTAAGTTCGCCAACCGTAAAGCGTGGAATCCATGCTGCCGCTGGTATCAGTTCCGTTGCGAAGGTCCCACCAGACGAACGCGTTGAATTCCGTTTTCATGATTTGCCCGAGGCTGTCGGCGTAATAAAGTCCATTGACGAGGCTGGTGGATTGCTTTCCCTGTTGGCCGGAGTTGCTGTTGTTTTCCGTGCAGAGCAATTCGATGTTTGTTCCGTCGTCTCCGAAATAATCGGTGATTTGTTGCCGCAAGTCCGCCGCGTCGCTCGCCCAGTTACGCGTGCTTTGAAGCAATAACGGATCGCTTTCCTGACCGGTGTATTCGGGATAAACATGATGCGAAACAAAATCCGGCCGCACGCCAAGGTTCTTCAAAGTCGCCAGCAAAATCGGCGTCCAGCCATAATTCAATTCATGCGTGCGCGGATTCAACGCCGGATGATTGAGTGTGTATTGGTTGGAATAACTGTTTTCGCCGGTGGTGACGACCACGCCGATTTTGATCGTCGGATCGGCGGCTTTCATTTGCTGAATGTAATCCGCCGCGCGGTTTGCGTACGTGAACGGATCGTGCGGGAAAGTATTGCTGTCGGTTTCCCAGTCGCCGTAATTCTCGTTGCCGATTTCCCAATATTTAAACCCGAAATGATTCGTCACATTCGAGTCCCGCACCCACGCGGCGGCTTCCTCCGGCGTGCCCGTGCCGTAATTCACCGTGATGAACGCCTGCACTCCGGCGTTGGTGGCGACATGGACAAAGTTCGCGAACGAAGTTTGCCATTGCCAGGAATTGTCCAGCGATTTGTTCGAAGCCCAATGATACTGATCCGAAAGCGAACCGCCGGGAAACCGCAGTGCGGTCAATCCCATTTCATTCAGGAACGAAATGGTTTGTGGCGTGTCGAAATTTCCGTCCCAGACCGCGGCGTTCGCGCTGAACCACCGGGAATCCACCGGGCGAATCGCCTGCGCCGCGTTCACTTCAATATGAACGAGCGAAGGCGCGGGTTTCGGATTCAATTGAATATCGTCCAGGTAAAAGATTCCGCTGCCGGAAGTCAGTTGCCAGGTGATCCGATTGAGATTCGTTTTGTCTGCCACACCGAGAGCGGAAAGCGGAATTACGAATTGCTTCCAGGTATTCGCAGGCAGAGCCGGAATGGCAAAAGCCGGCCCGCTCGCGGCTCCGTATTCCGCATAGATCTGGAGGACCTGACCTCCGCCTGGTCCGCCATTGGCCCAGAACGAAAGGCTGGAATAAAGCGTCGCATCAAAATCCGATTGATGAAAAGAAATTCCCTCGTAAGCCGCGGCGCTGACGCGAATGGATTGGGAACCCGAATGAACCGGCGAAGAATTGGTAAGATTGCGAGTCGCCCAACTCCAATCCTGAAACCCGTTGACAAGATGATCGGTGTAGATGGGAAGAGCGGTTTGGGAATATCCGCTTGCGAAGCTGCCCAGGAAAAAAGCGGTCAAAGGTAAAATCAGAAAACCGCGTATTTTTCTTAAAGATGAAGTTCGACTCATCTCAGCGCGGATGTAATAGGTGCTAAAAAGAAACAATCTTGATTATCCGGAGGCGACTGTTTCGTCGAGCTTGTGCTCCCTCGACCTGGTAAAATTATTCCTTCCGGAGTATATGTTCGACGGTCCTTCCATTTATGTACGATTGAATGGCCATCCACGAACGATATTCCCGCTGAGCCATTATGGTTTCCAGACGGAAAATCAACCATATAGGTACTCCCGGTCACGGCAACAGCGGGCACAGCCATCGAACCATCGTTGATTGAGAAAGGGTTTTCATCCATCAATACCCACGTATTTGCCGGGCCTGGACGCGTGAATGATGACAGCTTTCCATAGGTTAGCCAAGTGGTCTGTCCAGCATTATATCCACTACCTGGCAGCCAACCACCTTGAACTGGCGCCCCAAGTGGAGGACCACCCGCGCTATAAGCAGAGGAGGAATGCCACACTGTTCCTACTGCCGAATTCATTGAATAGCTGCGCACATGAACTCTGTGTGCTTTGGGATCAATATAGTTGTCGGCTGCGCAGTGGTAAACTGATTTGCTTGGAACGTAGGCGGAAAGCAATGAATTAGGATCTGTCAATTCGGCATCCGTGCCTGCATCAAAAGGTTCTTCCATTGTGCCAACCACCCAATTTTTCATCGTAAGTTGATCGGCCGCACTGGCTGTGCGATATGCGGTAGTAAAGGGATAATCATTGGGCGGCAGAAGATCGTTATTATCTCCGGCGTACATATTCCACCCCAACATCAACTGCTTGGTGTTATTCATGCAACTGATTGCCTGGGCTTTGGCTTTTGCTTTCGCCAAGGCTGGCAGCAGCATGGCCGCCAAGATTGCGATGATAGCGATGACGACCAGCAGTTCAATTAATGTAAAACCATTGCTATCTTCGTTTGCCTTTCGATTTTCAGATTGAATTCTCATTTCTATAATTCCGCTCCACGCACTACGGTCTCCACCAAGGCTTTTTTGGCAGGCGCGTGACCGCGCCCGCCAAAAATCGGAAATATTTGTTAATTAACTGTAATTTCCGAACTGGTGCTGGATGTAATATTCGTATTGGATGTGTCAGTCGCTGTCACGGTCCAGCTTCCACTTGAGTTAAGTATAACAGCTTCCGTCAAAGTTCCATTTACCAATGGAGCGGGGTTCGGCAGGAGCGAAGTGTTATCGGTGCTTGTCAGGTCTATTGTATCCCCGGGCGCATTGACAATATGCCATGTGGAATCTACCGCGTTGATTGTCACATTTACAATGTCTCCTGCGTTCACTGGAGTAGGAGTTCCAACCTTTCCGGTCATCGTGCCCGGCGCGTTCGTTTCACCAGGAAACAATATTTGCAATTGAGTAAAATTCCTTTGGAGCAGGGCGAAAAATCCCTGATCGCTCCCAGGCAGATCGGATTTTGAAATCTTAACAAAATGTTGGCCGCCACTCGTAAAAATATTGGTTCCTCCTATATCCTGCCAGTCCGCAGTCGCTCCGAGTGTCGTGCTCGCCACAGGTGAAAAGCCTCCATCAGGCAATGTCCAGTGGAACCAGAAAGCGTCGGCGCTGGTCGCAAACTGTTGGTTCGGAGGACTTGCTGTGTAATTTCCAGTATAGAAATAATCCTGGGAGTTCAATAAAAGGAAGGGGGAGCTAAGCGCACCGCTTGTGAAATCTTCGTGAACCGGAGTACCAACCCCTGTGATACTATAGGCGCTGAAAGTCATATGTTGGCCGATATTTGCATCATTAGCCGGAGACGAATAAAGGTAGACGCCCACAGGACCGTTGAAAAGCGCCGCAACATCAGCGGGCAAGGATGCATTTGTCACCGCGCCATTTGGCGCCGTAATTGTGAAATCAGTGTCACTGGTGAAAGCCAGTTTCCATGTACCAATGGCGGAAGGAGCTTGCAAACCGTTTGTGTTATTTCCCGGAATTAACATTGTAGGTGCGTTGAAAAGCTGACTGTTATTTACAGCTTGGTTGGTTTTGTATGCGATTCCTGCAAAAACGGAACCATCTGCATTCTCATTGATATTCATCCAGAGCGCATTGGTGGCAGACCAATCCGGATCAGAGTATATTTGTGTTTCTATCGGATCCGGCGTGATCGCCAACGCTATTTGGAAACCCGGATGACCGGGTCCCGGAAAATCGGCCACGGTCCACGAATAAGTTACCGGCTTGGT
>DASSNZ010000324.1:0-9778 GCA_035701135.1 Verrucomicrobiia bacterium | reverse complement strand
GCCGCGAAAATTTGCGTCTTCGCCGGAGGCGATGACGGCCTTGCCTGGATATTTTCCGCGATATTCCGCCGCCATCGCCGCGAGATTTTCATCATCCGCCATGCCGCCTTTCCATTGTCTTTCAAACTGTCGCGGCGAAAGATTTTGCCCGCCTGCGGGCGCGAACAAACCTTTGTCGGCGCGCCACCAGTAACGGAAACAGATCACGTCAACGATCGGGCTTCGCTTCGGATCGGCGAGAATCGCGTCCTGAACATCCTTCGTCGCCGCCAGCGCGATCAGCGGATGTAATCTTGTTTCCCGTTCCCACCCGCCAATCGTATCCAGCCAGAATTGCTCGAACGCCAGCGGGCCGGTGAATTCCGCGCTGGTGAATTGAATGACATTCGCGTTGTTCGTGAAGTTGTTCAGGCATTGGCGAATGTAATTTTCGTGCAACGCGCGGCGAACCGGATTGCTCACGTCATAAAACTGTTCCGCCATGAAAATCCGCTTGTCGCCGGCGAACGGCACCGGCTCGGGAAATCCGGTGTCGTTGACGTTGTTCGCCGAACGCCACGGACAATCCACCCAATGCGCGCCGGCTTCGAGAATGTTGTGCTGAAAATAATTCTCGTTGAAGAGCACCAGTCCGTGCGCGTCGCAGATGTCCGCGAAGCGCCGCAATCGCGACCAATACCACGGATTGAATTTCGTAAGATCGTATTGGCTCAAGCCGTCCCAGGCCTTCCCGCGCCCGCTTCTCGCGAACGGCTGCTCGTAGAACGGCGCCCAGACATCCCCGTCAATCCGGCGCACGCGCTCGTGATCCTCGCGGCGGCGGTCGTACCAGAGTCCGTAATGGTAATCCAACGCCGCCTCATTCGCGGAAATCATTCCGTCGGCGACCTCGTTCAAATCGTCGGTGAATCCCGGCCCGATTCGTCCGGGCGCAAAGCGGGTCAGATTGATTCCATACCGCGCCGCCTCGCTCGGACGCATGTTGCCGCGCCACCAGTTGATGTGCGCCGTCCTGCCGACGAGCAGTTTGCCGTCGCAAACCAGCCAGCCGTTGCGGATTGCAATTCCGGATTTCGGATTTCGAATTTCGGATTTTGCATCCGGCAAATCGTCCACGCGCGCCGCATTTCCCGCTGCACCGGGAATGGGATCGCGCGCCGGCGCGGCGGCGATGTAGTCGCGCAACTGCGGCGCGGGTTTGCGCGCGGCTTCCATCAGTTTCGCCGCTTCGTCCAGATCGGGATTGCTCGATTCATTGAACGAACGCGGCATCAGCCTGATTTCCGCCGCGGCCTTTTCACCGAGACGATCAGCGACCTGCGCCGCGTAAAGACTCACGGGATGAATATGATCGTTGGCGCCGCGCCAGATTCCGTTGCCTTCGAATTCGCCCCAGCAGCCGAACGCCCAGTTCTGCGCGCCGGGCGGATTTTCGCAGGAAATTTTTGACGCCTCGCATTGCCACAAAACCGAATTCGCCGCCGCCCAGCCCGCGCCCTCGCCCAGGTCGCCGCGATTCATCAGGCTCAGCCCGCCGCCGTCAATCCGCACGTTGTCAAACAGCGTGCCGCTGGACCAACTGGCGATTCCGCCGCTGTCCGCCGCGGGCAACGTGTCCTCGCATTGAACGAACGCGTTCGGACCGGCGGCGCAAAAGCCGGCGGAAAAATCATGCCGCCCGCGCTCGGCCCAGCAGCGCAAAAACAAGGTTTGCTGGCCCATGGTGAAGAACGTGTCGCGCCGCCAGCCGGCGTTTTCAGAAACCGGAGCGAACGACAAACAATCCTCCACCGTCACGCGCTTGCACGTTTCGTAAATCGCAACCGCCGATCCGGCGAAATGCTCAAACGTCACCTGACGCACCCAGGCATCGGCGGCGTTTTCCATCGTGATCGCGAACCAGGAATGATTCTCGTCTTTGAGATTGTTTTTGTCGTAAGCGGATTCGAGTCGAAGATTTTCGATGCCGATGTTGCTGATGCGGCCCGGCCAGGAGTATTTGCGCGCAAAACCGCCGCCGATTTCCGTTTCAATCGCCGTCGTGATCGCCGCGTCCACCGTGATTTCGTTGCCGTCAATTTTTTGAATGACGCGATCCCACGCCAGATCGTAACCGCCTTCATGCCAGACCAAACGCCAGTCGCCAATCCCGCCGCCGAATTCCGTCATGCCGAGCCGGTCAATCCACGCTTTCGTGCCGGGGCGAATGACTTGAATGGAATCGCCGGGTTTCAGGCCGGAAGCGTCGCTCACGTGAAAATGCGTCGCGCCGACCGGAACGTATCCGTCCGTGATGCGCCAGTTCGCATTGGATTCAACGGAAAGATCGTTTCGTCCGTGAATGCGAACGAGTGTGCGGCGGTCCATTCCCGCCGCGACCAGAACCGTCCCGCCTTCGTCCATTCCTTGTCCGCGAAGAATGACGCCGGAATGGGTGATCCGCAATCCGCCGGAAACTTCGTGGCGGCCTTTCAACAACAGCACCGCGCCGCGAATGCCGTTCGCGTCGGCCGGCAGCGATGCGACATAATCAATCGCTTTCTGGATGCGCGCGGTTTCGTCGCCGGCGATTGCGGGCACGATAATTTTCACCGGCGCATTCGGAATCGGACTGTTTCCACCGGCGTATCCGCACGTCGAAAAATCCGGAACGCGATTTCCGTTTTCATCGGCATCGTAAATCAAATGGCCGTCCGCACCGGAGGAAATGATCGGCGACAATTTTATTTTTGGCGCGGCTTGAAGAAGCAGCGGGGCGAATGCGACCAATCCGACGAAGAGAATCAATCGTAAATCATAAATCGTAAATCGTGAATAAGTCATGGCAATTTTCCCGTAAGTTTCTCCAAATGTTCCGCGCGGGCGATTTCCTTTCCGTCGGCCCAAACCGTCAATCCCGCGCCGCGATGATAATGCGAACCGTCCTTGTCCCAGAGAATCGCCAGCGAGCGGCCGTGATAGCGAACGCCGTCGAGACAAAACCAGTTCCAGATTCCGTCCGGCAAAAGCGGCGAAATCTCCACAACATTATCCGCGCGCGGGGTCAGACCGACGAGTCCGGCGATCAGCAAATCCGCAAACGTCGAGTGATTGTAATACCGGCTGCGTCCGCCCTTGCCGTTGATCCAGTCGCCGGTGACTTCATCCAGATACTCGCCGATGTACGGTTTGCCGTTCGCGTGCTGGCTTTTGACGTAAGTGAGGAAAGCATCGAACCAATCCCGTTTTGTGACGACGTGTTGCGGATAATCGCGCAGCACATTCGCGAGCGCGTCCAGCGTTTGCGACGTGGCAAACGGCCAGACCGCGCCGTCCCACTCGCAATTTCCCACTCCGTGCGAACGGAAAAACGGGCTGCGACGTTCCGCCGTGGTGATGCCGTAAGGCGCGCGAAAGCCGTCGGGATCGTCCAGTTGCGTCCAGGCGGATTCGTAACCCCTGCCCGGTTCAGGAAGTTCAAACATCCAAGGAATGAACCCGATTTCCTCGCGCACGTTTGAGAGATTTCCATCGTCCCGCCGCACTTCAAAAAAATTCGCGCGAGGATTCCACAATTGATTTTCCACCCGCATTTGCAAATCGGCCGCCTTCCGATCAAATTCACGCGCGATCGTTTCGTTTCCGGCCAGTCGGGCGATGGCGGCGATGGCCCGCCCGTTGCCATACATGTAACTGTTGATGGTCGGCCGCATGTTCCTGTTGTGGCGCGAGCCGCTGATGGATTCCTCCATGCCATCGCGCACGTCGTATTGCCAGAACAGGCCGTTGGTCAATTGATGTTCCTGTTGCCATGCCTGATAATCGGCGATCAGGTCCGCCAGAAGATTGGTCGTGAAAAGGGGATCGTCGTTCACGAGGTAATCGCCGTAAACCGCCGACGCGAACCAACTGCTGTATTTATGAAAATGCGGTTCGGGTTTTCCATCATCGCCGCGCAGCCAGAATCGGATGTAGTCCTGAACGTATCGCGGATCGCGCAGCCAGCGCGCTTCGGCCAGATGAAATCCGGCGGCGCAACTGATCGTGTTGAAAGCGCCGGCGTGGCCGACCGGCGTCAAAAATTCTGTGAACACAAACCCGCGCGGCGTTTTGACAACGTGTTTCCGAAACGACCACCAGCGATAGTAATACATTTCGTCGACCTCGCGATCCGGGCATTCGAAAAACGGAATCTCCTTTTGCAGCCAGTTCCAGGATTCGGAATTGGAAATGAAATTGGTGATATTCTCATCTTCCATCGAGTTGAATCGCTCGATGTAATGCCCGAACGCGGCGGGTTTCAGAACAGTGAATTGTTCGGCGGACGCTTTGACCGGCACAACCAACAATACGAAACACGCAAAAAGAAATCCGAAACCCGAATTCCGAAATCCGGGTTTCCGCAGAGCGCGACCCATCCCCGATGCCAAACGAATCCGTGAAAAACCGCTCCGCAATTTGCGGTTCATCTCTTTCGTGTATTTCGCGGTAGCCATCACAGATTCAATTTCGACAGTTCAATTTCGATTTCCCTCAATCGCGCCCGGACAATTTCCTTTTCCTCCGCGCGAAAACGATGAAACGGTTCAGCCATGAAATCGTCGCAAATTTCCATGGAGGCGAGCGCGCTCTTGATGCCTTTGATGATCGAAGACGCGTATTTTCCGATGCGATAAAAGGAATCGCTGACCCGCTGGATTTGTTTTTGCAACTGTTGCGCGCGATCCACATTTCCAGCGCGATGAGTTTCGCAAAGCCTGACGTAAAGTTTTGGAAAAAGATTGGCGCCGCCGCTGACGCCGCCATTCCCGCCGAGTTGCAAGGACTCGAACAATTTTTCCTCCGGGCCGATCAGCAACGACCAGTCGGAACGCTGATTGAGGAGTTCCGCAGCTTTTTTGAAATAATTCAAATCGCCGGAACTGTCCTTCAAGCCGATGATTTTTGGCTCGTCCATCGCGCGACGGACCGTTTCCAGTTCAAAGGAAACTTTCGTGAGCGAGGGCATGTTGTAGAGAAAAAACGGGAGCGGCAATTCGGCGGCGAGGTGATCCAGGTATTCCTGAAGTTCCGGCTGCGCTTCAGGGAGATAATACGGCGGCGCGACCACGAGCGCGCTCGCGCCGGCTTCGGCCGCGTGCCGCGCGAGTTGAACGGATTCGACGAAGGCCGTGTCCGTGATGCCGACCAATACCGGAACGCGATTCTTGATTTGCCGGCAGACGCGTTCGATGAGTTCGCGTCGCAGGCGATGACTCAGATTCGGTCCCTCGCCCGTTGTGCCGAGAATAAAAATGCCGCTGACGCCGCCGGATAAAATATGCTCAACCAATTTCTCCAGGCCGGCGCAATCCAGTTCATCACGCCCGCGCAAGGGCGTGATCATTGGCGGAATAATTCCTGTGAGCGGCGTCTGCATGTCAGAATTCGCGGTTCGCGGTGCGCGGTTTAACCAATAAAATCAAACCGGCGCTGAATAACGCAACGGCGGCTGAACCGGCAAAGGCGAGGGAAAATTTAATACCATGATCGCGCATCCAACCCAAACCCACCGTCGCCGCCGCGCCAATGCTGATGCTGACCAGATTCATAAATCCGTAGCCGGTGGCGCGATGTTCGGGCGGCGCAATCTGGCAAAGAATCGGCATGTTGTTGCAATCGTAAAATCCCCAGCCGAGACCGAAAAAAACCATGGCGACGACGGCGGCTCCCAGGCTCCAAGCGTAACCCAGTCCAAGCAACGCGGGCACGAGCAGCAACACGCCGAGCGCGCTGGTGTAAATACGCCCGCGCACCGTCCGACGCATCCACCAGTCCGCCACCACGCCGCCGAGTAAAACACCGACGAACGAAGCAATTTGAATGTAACCCGTGGCGGACAAACCCGCCGGGCCTTGTTTGAGATTGAACGTGTCCGCGAGAAAGGTCGGCAACCAATTTTTTGTGACCCAACCGGCAATAGCCGGCAGTGTAAAATAAATTACCAGAATCCAAAAGGCCGGTTGCGACCAAAGCGCGGCAACGGTTGTTCGGATGGAAATGGATTTGGATTTTTTTTCGCCAATCCCGTTTTGATTTTCAACAGGCGCGTCCCGCAAGGCTAGCATCAGAATGACGGCATAAATCACGCCCGCCATGCCGAACCAGGTAAAACAATTGCGCCATGAACTGGTCTGCGCGATGTAACCGCCGATGCCGCCGAGCGCGAGGCCGGCGTAAATGCCGCTTTGATGTATGCCGATGGCTTTGGCCCGCGTGTGGCCCGTGTGAAAATCCGCGATGAGCGCGAGAGCAGCCGGAATGTAAAACGCCTCGCTGATGCCCATGAGCGCGCGGCAGGTCAACATTTGCAGATAAGTCTGCGCATGACCGGTGGCCCAGGTAATCGCCGACCAGACGAGCAGGCTGCCGATAACCGTCCAGCGGCGATTGAATTTGTCCGCGATAAATCCGCCGATCGGACTCAAAAAAGCATAGACCCACATGAACGCCGCCATGAGCGTTCCGAAATCCTGATCGCTGGCTACGCTGGGAATGTCCGCGCGAATCGAAACGCGGATGGTGGAAAGCATCTGGCGATCAAGGTAATTGAGCAGAACCACCGGCCAAAGCAGGCCGACAACCACCCAGGCATAAGCGGAAATATGTCGGGCGGCGCGATTCAAAGAGGCAATGAGATCATTTGAGGCTGCTGACGTTGTTCTTCAAATCAGAGTAATCCACCGCTTTTTGCGGATCGGTTCCGTTGATGAATTCCTCCGCATTGCAATAGCCGTCGCCGTCCGAATCCATAACCGCATCCGAAGCATCCTTTGGATTCAGCCCATGCGCCTTCTCCCAATTGTCGGGCAGGCCGTCGCCATCGGTATCCTGGTAGGGACTGCCGTTGTATTCGGGCCAGCCGCCCACTTCGCTGGGGTCGGTGATGAAGCCTTGTTTGACTTGTTCAGCCAGTTGATCGGTCCACTTTTTGGCGTAGCCATAGAATGCGGCTTTCTTCTGGGAACCTTCGGCAATATGAATCGGAGGAATCACGCCGGTGCGAACCTCTCTGATGATGCGCTGGTCCACGGGATCCCGACGCGGCAAATCGGCTCCGGCATGAGCCAGAACGTATTCGTAGGCATCTTTTGCCGAAAGAATGTGAAGCGGCGCGTGTTTGAACGGCTCATCCACGCGAATTTTGGCCAGCGCGGTTTCCAGCGGTTCAGACCGCACATCGGGCTGCACGCCGCCGTCCCAGTTGTCTTTGGTTACTTTATCATAGCCTTCAACAACGTTGCCGGAAACATACGCCTTGCCGAAATGATCTATGACCGTTCTGCTGCGTTCGGATTCCGGCTTGAGCAGGCGATAGGCAACTTCGTCGTGCTGAGTTCCCGGGCCGGGTTTGTAGTAATTGTTGATGATATTGAAAAAGCTCCGTTGATCACCTCCATCCACCGTTCGATGATGGTAGTTGAAAAGCACATTGTTGACGAAGGTAAAATCTCCATACATGCCGACGCTGGGATTGCGTCCCGTGTTGCAGGCCCAAAGATTGCGCATGAACGTGCTGTTCAATCCGCCGATGGTTGAGCCGAAGGCATGATGATAAATGTTAAGCGACTCGGACGAAATTGAGTTCTGGATCGTGACGTTGACCGTGGGCAGTTTGAGTTCCTTGCCGCCGGAGGGAGGCTGATACATGTGCCGATACATGGAGATATTCTCATCCAGGCTCCATGAACAGGAAACATGATCAATCATGATGTTGCCGACCGGATTGCCGCCAAACGAATCATCCCGATCCGCGGGATCGGTTTTGCCGCGCCGAAATCGCATGTAGCGGACAATGACATCGTGCGTGTTGAGTTCAACGGTATTGCCGGCAATGCAAATGCCGTCGCCGGGCGCGGTGTTGCCGGCGATGGTGATATAGGGCGCCCGAATGCTGATGGGATCTTTAATGCGAATGATGCCGGCGACATTGAAAATGACAATGCGCGGCCCGCCCTGTTCGCAGGCATCGCGAAAACTTCCCGGCCCGCTGTCATTGAGATTGGTGACGACGATGACTTTGCCGCCGCGGCCGCCAAAGGAATACATTCCCCCGCCCCACGCGCCCGGAAATGCCGGGATTTTTGCCTGCGGCAAATCGCCGGGTTTCGACGCGCCGGGAATATAAGGTTTCCCCCTGGCTTCCCATTCCTTGATCACCGGCAACGCGCGTTGCCATGCTTCATCCGAACGTTTCTCCGCTGCCGCGTGTTCCGCGCGAGCCGCAGCCATGATGTCGGCCGGAACTTTCGGATATCCCTGGCCGCGAGCCGATACCGCCAGCGCCAGAACAATAAAGCTTGTAAAGAGGTTTTTTTTCATCGTGTTCAAATCAAAATTAAATCGAGTGACTCAGACCAACCAACTATGCCTCCATAAAACGCAACCCGGTTTTTACCTGTTCATCCACTTACCTTTTCGGCTGTCCCAGAATTTGAACGGATCCGGTCACATTCATGAAGTTCATTTCGTCGTAGGCAAAACATATTCGCCGACGAGCCAGTTGAGATATTTTTCGAGGTTTGAATAACCATCGTGATTGAGATCGCCGTTGGCGTCGGCGGAATCCTGCGGGTTCAAGCCGGCTTTGGTTTCCCAATCGTCCGGCATTCCGTCGTGGTCGGCATCCGTCGGCACATTGTAGGTTTTGTATTCCGGCCACGGGAAATTCGGCGAACCTTCAGCGGATTTATCGTCTGTCGGCGCGTCAATGATTCCGGGACTGTTCGGCACAATTCTTCCCTTTGACCGATAAGTTGCCCCGCGCGTGCCGATGAATTCCGCCGTGCCGTTGCGCACGTCCGCGATGACGTGGCGATCAATCGCGTCGAGTTTCGGAAAATTGGCGCCCACGTCCGCCAGCACGTTTGTATAGGCGTCGCGCGCGGACTCGGTTTTCACATAGGACGGAAACAGCGGATAATCCACGCGCACCTGTTTCTCGACTTCCGGTCCGTTGTGAAATGCCTTCCAATTATCGCTTTCGTAATCGAAGCCTTCCATCACATTGCCGGCCATGTAAATCGCCTCCGTGCCCCACGCGGGATTGATCGGATCCAATTTGAGCAGCCAGTTCACGAATTGATTTTTGGGATAGGGCTTGTAGTAATTGTTCACGTAATTCAATTCCGCTACGCCGCCATCCGTCGTGCGCGCCGTCCAGTTATAGACAACGTTGTTGCGGATATCGAGAAAGCCGGTGTACCGGCCGCTCTGATTCAGGCCGCCGGCGAGACTCCAGTTCCGATCTGTGCAATCGGCCAGCAGATTGTGATGATAACTGCCGATGCCGCCGCTGATCGAACCGGCGAAGGCGTGCGTCTCGAATTTCGTCCGGTTGTTGGCGCTGTAGTGATACGAATGCTGCAACGCTTCGGCGACAATGTTGCGCTGGAACGTGATTTTCCCCGCTCCGCGCGAACTGGTTCCTTCGTCGCTGCTCCACGAAATCGAGCAATGATCCATGATGCAATTATCGCAATAACTCATTCCCGCGCCGTCCATGCCTTTGCGGGCCGCATCGCCGATTCGGAATCGCATGTAACGAATGATCACATCGTGCGTGCCGTAAGCGCCCGACGAATAATCCGCGAGACAAATTCCATCGCCCGGCGCCGTCTGGCCGGCCACGGTGCAATACGGATTATGCACGGCGCACGAACGCTTCAGATGAATCAAACCTGAAACGCGAAACACAATCGTGCGCGGGCCTTCGGCTTCGACCGCCGCGCGAAAACTTCCGGGAATCACCGCCTCGCCT
>DASSNZ010000323.1:0-16260 GCA_035701135.1 Verrucomicrobiia bacterium | reverse complement strand
TGCGGACCTGGATCTGCAACGTGACATCAACAATCTTCAGGAAGGTTACGCGGTCGAAAGCAAAACCGTTGAGGATGTCGTCACCGGCCTCGACGATCTGCGGGCGATTGCTTCCGAAGACGTTCCGACCACGTTTATTTTTGGACTTGCGAACGGCGGCGATGTGGCGAAAGCGGCTCTCGTTCCGCTTTATGCCGGAATTGAAATTTCCAAGGCCGCCCTGCTCGGCGCCGATCTCGCCGTGTTCATCGGCACTTCGGCCAAAACCACCGTGGACCAGAATCAGATTCTCTCCGACCAAAAAGATCTGGCGACGGCCCAATTGGACAGCGACACCAAAAATGCCATTCTCAATCTGGGCAACCAGGAACTGACATTGCAGGGCGATCTGTTTCAAATCAATGATGCGTTGCGCGCGCTGGACGACGCTCAACGCGCCTATAAATCCCTCCAGGCGGAAGGCAACCGCATTTTGCAGGAACGCTTGACTTTCCGCCAACACGCCGCCGCGATCATCCAGGGCTACCGCACTCGCGATTCTGCTTTCCGCATTTTCCAGAATGAAAAACTGGAACGCTACAAAACGCTGTTTGATCTCGCCGCCGAATATGCGTATCTCGCGGCGAAGGCTTACGATTACGACACCGGATTGCTGAACACGCAGGAAGGCCAGGCGTTTCTCAACCGCATCATCAGCGCCCGCGCGCTCGGCGTGGTTCAAAATGGCCAGCCTCAATATGCCGGAAGCGACACCGGCGATCCCGGACTTTCCAGCGCGTTGGCCGAAATGAAAGCTGATTGGGATGTTCTCAAAGGCCGTCTCGGTTTCAATAATCCTGACGGCTACGGCACCACCGTTTCGCTTCGGAAAGAAAATTACCGGATTCTTCCCGGCAACGCGGGCGACAATAACTGGATTGACGTTTTGCAGCGCGGGCGAATGGATGACGTGCTGGCGGACCCGGACGTGAAACGTTATTGCATGCAAATTGATGACGGCAGCGGACAGCCGGTTCCGGGCATTGTTCTGACGTTCAGCACTGAAATCGCCGATGGCATGAATCTCTTCGGCAAGCCGCTCGCTCCGGGCGATCACAATTTCAGTTCAAGCTCGTTCGCCACGAAAATCTTCGCGGTCGGCGTGGATTTCGATGGTTACATCGGCATGGATAACCCGACGCCCGGAAACACTTCCGGCGGCCAATCTCCGCCCGACCCGACTTTGGATCCAAATGCGCTCGCGGCCACGCCGTACATTTATCTGATTCCGGCCGGCGCGGATTCGATGCGCAGTCCGCCGTTGGGCGACGCCAGCGCCATCCGGACGTGGAACGTGCAGGATCTTGCGATTCCGTTGCCGTTCAACATCAGTGGATCGGATTTTTCGAGCGCGCCGTTTTATACGTCGGCGGATTCGCTTTCCGAGCCATTGTTCGCCGTGCGCAAAAATCAGGCGTTCCGTCCGGTTTCAACGACAGACGCTTTCAACACGAGCATTTACGTGGGCACCTCGCTGGCGCCGTCGCAATTTACCAATCAGCGGCTGATCGGGCGTTCGGTCTGGAACAGCAAATGGAAACTCGTTATTCCCGGGAAAACGCTGTTGAACGATCCGAATGACGGGTTGAACCGCTTTATCCGGTCGGTTAAAGACGTCAAACTCTACTTTGTCACGTATTCCTATGCCGGCAATTAAATCGTTTTTGTTCGGGCGAATTTTCGGATTCGCGCTGTTGTGCTGCGCCATTCCGGCGTTTGCGTATCCGCCCGCGCCGGCGCATCTCATTTACGGACTCGTGCGGGACCAATACGGCACGCCATTATCGAATCCAAATGCGCAGGTCATTCTGCAAACCGCCTCCGGCGTTTCGCTGACGACCACGATCATTCCAAACCTGGCCATCGGCGTGAACTACGAAATCCGCGTTCCGATGGACGCCGGGCTGACATCCGACACCTACAAATCCAATGCTCTGGAAACCGCGACTTCTTTCTCGATGCTGGTCGTGATTGGAAACACCACCAACGTTCCTTTTCAGGTCACGGGCGATTTGTCGCAACTCGGCCAGCCGGCGCAAATGACGCGTATTGATCTCACGCTCGGCGTGGATTCCAATCACGACGGAATTCCCGATGCCTGGGAGACTGCGTTCCTGAGCGCGATTGGATCAAATCTCACGCTGGCCGATCTGAACGCCGGTCTCGACGTTGCGCACGACGGGCGCACGTTGCAACAGGAATATCTTCTCGGAACGTATCCGTTCGATCCCGAAGATCCATTTGCGGTTCGCATTGTGAACTTGAATAACGGCGCGCCGATTCTGGAATTCCCGACCATGACCGGGCGCTCCTACACGATTCTCGGCTCCCCGGATTTGCAACAATGGTCGCCGTTGCCGTTTCGCCTTGTTGCCGACGGTCCGGACGGAAACGTCCACACGAATTTCACCGCGTCGGTCATTGATAAAATCCAGGTGCAGGTTGTTCCGCCACCGTCCTCCACAGACGCGCAGTTTTTCAAAGTGCAACTCCAATAACGCCGCGCTCGCATGAGTGTTTGTCCGGTTCCCCGCGAAAAATCAAATTTTGCGTCGTGGCTCAAATGGATTCTTGTCGCCATCATTCTCGCCGTGATCGCGGACATTTTTTTGACGCGCCGTCCGCCTCCGGCCAAACCGGTTTCGTGGCCGACAGTTTCCCGCACCAATCTTGTGCTGCGCGACGGACAATGGTTTCCGCTCCGCGGCACCAACACGTTCACGGGCTGGATGGTGGATTTTTATCCGGACGGTTTGCGACGCTCGCGCTCGGCGATTTCAAACGGATTGCTCAACGGCATTTGCGAAGGCTGGTACACGAACGGCCAGTTGCAAATCCGCGAACATTTCGTGAACAGCGTTTCGGACGGCTTGCGCGAAAAATGGTTTGAAAACGGCCAGCTTGAATCGAAAGCAATAATCGTAAATGGAAAAATTGAAGGTGTTTTTCGTCGCTGGTATGAAAACGGCCAACTGGCGGAACAGATCGAAATGAAAAACGGCCAGCCCGACGGCTCGGCGCTGGCGTTTTATCCCAGCGGATTTGCCAAAGCGAAAACCCGCGCGAGCGCCGGTCGCGTTTTGGATCAACAGGTCTGGAAAGACGGCGAACATAAAATTTCCAACTGAACCTGCAAATCGCGTTTCGTTTTCGATTTCATTCTCCGCGTTGAATATTTCTTCTGGCTTCTGAATTCTGAATTCTGAATTCTCGTTTCATGCCGAAATGGGCGAAAACCATTGTTGCGATCCTGCTGTTGCCGGTGTGCATCGGCGCGGCGTCCGCGCTTTGGATGGTGATTCGCGCCAGCGGCAGCGCGGATTTGACGTGGGTTCCGATGCTGGCCGGCGCGGGCTGCTGGATTGTGATTTATATGTTATTGCCCAAACCGATGTGGATTTACGTTTTCGGGCACGAACTGACGCACGCGGTCTGGACGTGGCTGTGCGGCGGCCAGGTGAAGAAATTCAAAGCTTCCGCAAAAGGCGGGCACGTCATCATCAGCAAAAGCAATTTCCTCATCGCGCTCGCGCCGTATTTTTTTCCGCTTTACGCGGTAATGATCGTCGTCGGTTTCGTCATCGCGCATCTGATCTGGAGCCTGCAAAATTATTTTGTCTGGTTTCATCTGCTGCTCGGCGCGGCGTATGCGTTTCATGTGACGCTGACAATGCATATTTTGCAAACGCGGCAGACGGATATTACGCAGCAGGGTTATCTTTTTTCCGCCGTGATTATTTTTCTCGGCAATATTGGTGTATTGTTGATCGGAATTCCGTTATTGGCGTCGAAAGTGGATTTGGCGACCGCATTGCAGTGGTGGTTTCAATGCACGATGGAGGTGTTTCATCGGCTGGGCCGGTGGTTGTAAGGATTTTTACAGAGCAGCAAAACAGAGTTCTGTCTTGAAATGCCGCGCCGCTTCAGGCGAAATGCCAAGACGGATATTTTCCGATTCTATGGACTTAGGCGATATTCTTTCAAAAGAGCAAATTATTACGGATTTGCAGGCGGCTGATCGTTGGCAGGCCATTGACGAATTGATCAACAATCTCGTGGTCACCGGCAAAATCAAACCCGAGCATCACGACGCCATTGCCGCCGTGGTTAAAAAACGCGAATCCTCCATGAGCACCGGCATTGGTTTCGGCATCGGCATTCCGCACGCCTCGACCGATCTGATTTACGAAGTCGTCGGCGCGCTGGGCCGTTCCAAAAAAGGCGTCAGTTTCGACGCATTGGACAACCAGCCCGTAAATCTCGTCATGCTGTTTCTCGTTCCGCAGGGCCAATTTCAGAAACATCTCCACACGCTCGCCAATATCGCCAAGCTTTTGCATAAATCGGATTTTCGCCAGGCGCTCGAACAGGCGCCGGATGCCGAAGCGATGCTCAAAATCATTCGCGAGCACGGGAAAAAATGACGGACAAGTGATCTGTCCGGTTAAACGGTAAAACAAGTGAAAACTTGTCCGATTTTTTAACGAGCATTTTGCTTTTTAGTCAACCCTTTAACGAATCACTCATTTAATTTTTCCTTCCTTGCTCCCGCAAAAACAAATCGAATCCCGTCTGCAAAACGCCGTCCGCGCCATTTTGCCGGACGCCGATGTTTCATCCGTTCTCGTCCGTCCGTGCGATCCGAAATTCGGCGATTACCAGAGCAACGCGCTCATGTCGCTTGCGAAATCCCGAAAACTCAACCCCCGCCAGCTCGCCACCGAAGTCGTCGCCAAACTGGATGTTTCCGATTGGTGCGAAAAAGTGGAAATCGCCGGCGCGGGATTTCTGAATTTTCGCCTGAAACTTTCCGTTCTCGCGCAAACGCTTGAATCCGCCGCGCGAGGCGAACATCTCTTTTTCGAAAAAGCCGCCGCGCCGCGAACGATTGTTCTCGATTTCAGTTCGCCGAACGTCGCCAAGCCCATGCACGTCGGCCACATCCGTTCCACCGGAATTGGCGACGCGCTTCAACGCATTTTGCGCCTGCTCGGTCATCGCGTCATCAGCGACAATCACATCGGCGATTGGGGAACGCAGTTCGGAAAACTGCTGCTCGGCTGGAAAAAAATTCTGGATCGCGACGCGCTCAATCGCGACGCCATCGCTGAATTGGAACGGCTTTACAAAATCATCAACGCCGAATGCGAAG
This sequence comes from Verrucomicrobiia bacterium, assembly GCA_035701135.1. Taxonomy (GTDB): domain Bacteria; phylum Verrucomicrobiota; class Verrucomicrobiia; order Limisphaerales; family DASXHY01; genus DASXHY01. Next base: position 11,069 of record DASSNZ010000323.1, on the reverse strand, counting down.
CCGATCCCGCGCGGCTCGATGAAGCAAAACGCGAGCTGGTAAAACTTCAATCCGGCGACGCCGAAAATCTTGGCATCTGGCGCGAGATGATTCGCCTTTCCGAAATTCAGTTCGACCGAATTTACAATCGGCTCGGCGTGAAATTCGACTGCGCGCTCGGCGAAAGTTTTTACAATCCGCAACTCGCCGGAATCGTCGAGGATTTGCTCAAACGCGGCATCGCCCGCGAAAGCGAAGGCGCGGTCGCCGTGTTCAGCGATGGCTCGTTACCGCCGAAGGAAGATCCGTTTCTGGTGAATCGCGATGGCGAATGGGTTCCCGACCCCGCGCTGATTCGCAAGAGCGACGGCGGTTTCAATTACACAACCACCGATCTCGCGACGCTGGATTATCGGATGAAAACCTGGTCGCCGACGGATATTGTTTACGTCGTTGACGACCGGCAATCGCCGCATTTCAAAAAACTTTTCCTCATTTTCGCCCGCTGGAACAATGCGACATTTTCGGGAGGACGAGTAATTTCGGAGGGACGAGCTACACAAGTCCCAAATCAAATTCGGAAGGACGAGTTACACGATTCCCAAATTCAAACTAAAAATTACGGACTCCCAGAGTTCGTCCCTCCGGCTTTGGATGTCAGACTCGTTCATGTCGGTTTTGGAAAAATTCTTGGCGAGGACGGTCGCCCGTTCAAAACCCGCAGCGGCGACACAGTAAAACTCGGCGAGTTGCTCGACGAAGCCGAAGAACGCGCGCTGAAAATTGTTTCCGAAAAAAATCCCGATTTACCGGAAGCGCGGCGGCGCGAAATCGCCCGCGTCATTGGCATTGGCGCCGTCAAATACGCCGATTTGCTGCCGAACCGCCAGAGCGATTACGTTTTCAGTTGGGACAAAATGCTCGCGCTCACTGGCAACACCGCGCCTTATCTGCAATACGCCTACGCGCGGATTCAAAGCATTTTCCGGAAGGGCGAGTTTCACGAGGCCCAAATTTCCAAAGTCAGGGACTCGCAAAGCTCGTCTCTCCGAAATGTGGATTTAAGCGCTCCCGAAGAAATCGCGCTCGCGAAGCATCTTCTCAATTTCGGCCAGACTCTGGAAGCGACGGCGGAGGAATATCGGCCGAACTTTTTGTGCAATTACCTTTACGAACTCGCGGGCAGATTCACGTCATTTTACGAGAATTGCCCCGTGCTAAAAAGCGAAGGCCCTACGCGCGAAAGCCGTCTTGTCCTCTGCAATCTGACCACGAAAGTTTTGAAACAGGGCTTGAACGCGCTCGGAATTGAGACGTTGGAGCAGATGTAGTCAGCCGCGTGAGACGATTGGAAATTTTTCAGGATTTTCAATCCTTTCCAAATCCAGGTCCACATCCAGATCTGGCCAGTAAAAATGGTTCCCATGCGAAAACTCAACGTTGAACAATTGACCCACCGGCGCATTGCGGAACCACGGGAAATCGTCGAAGCCGAGAAAATGCTCCTTATCCGCCGCGAATAACCAAAATCAGTGCGGCGAAACGTTCAAGACTTCAGCTTTTGAAATGTTGTTGCCAACTTTTTTCAATCCGCGCTCTTTATGGAAGCGTCCTACCTCAACTCAACCGCATCGGCATAACGACATAAAGAAACGGTCCCTGTATTTTCAAAACGCCGGGACTTAATTCGTCAATCAATTCAATGAAAACTTCGTCGTTCGTCAGCGCGTTTAATGGGTCAATCATGTATTTTGGATTGAACGCTATGGCCATTTCCCGGCCTTTGTAATTGATGGCCAGGCTTTCGCGGGCTTCGCCGACTTCCGGTGAATTCGCCGTGATCGCCAGATTATTTTTGCTGAACGAAAGTTTGACGGAATTGGATTTCTCGCTCGTCATGATTTCCGCTCGCCTTAGAGCGTGCAGAAATTCCTCGCGAATCAGCGACACGCGTTCTTTGACTTCGCTGGGAATCACCTGCCGGTAATTCGGATAATTTCCCTCGATCAGTTTCGTGATAATCAGAACCGCCGAGCCTTTTTCGTCTTTCAACGTGAACGACGCCTGGTTTTCGCTGTAATGAATTTCCAGCTCGCCTTTTTCCTGCAAAAGCCGGTTCAACTCGTTCACTGCTTTTGCCGGAACAATGAATTCGCCCTGGCTGGTTTCCGAAATATCCACTTCCTCGTCCACCAAAGCCAGGCGGCGTCCATCCGTCGCGACCATTGTCATTTTGTGATCTTTGAGGCTGAAGAAAATTCCGTTCAGCACGTAACGCGATTCGTCAGTGGAAATGGCGAACGACGTTTTCTTCATCATTCCCTTGACCGTTTCCTGCGGGAGCGTGACTTTTTTTTCCTCTTTGAATTTTGTCATCGGCGGAAATTCGTCCGCGCTCAATCCGTTGATTTTGTAAAACGACGCTCCGGAGCGGATGCTGCAAACGTTTTTGTCGTCCACTTCAATGTCAATTTCCGAATTGCTCAATTCGCGGACTATTCCGAAAAGTTTTTTCACCGGAACAGTGGTCGCGCCGGGTTTGTTCACCTTGGCTTCCACGCTGCTGGAAATGGTCACGTCCAGATCCGTGGCGGTCAATTCGAGTTTTCCATTTTCCGCGCGGAGCAGCACATTGGAAAGGATCGGCAGAGTCGTGCGCGAGCCGACGACGTTTTGGACAGATTGCAGCCCGTTGATGATTTGTTCCTTGGAAATGGTCAGGTTCATGGTTCCCTTAATATAGATGATGTTTAGCTGTACAATCTCTTCTTAATATGGGCTGTGAATAAGGCAAACAACTCACAGTGTCAAGGTTCTGCGGGTCATTTGCGGGCCAAGCCGATGGGAAAAGAAATTAAAATAAAAAGACGTTCCAGGCCAACACGGATTTATTAACAATTTTAACAATTCATTCACAAATTTTTCCCCGCTTGTCAGGCATGTTGTGCGCGGCGAATGATTTCCGGAAGAACCGCTTCGACCCGTTCCACTTCTTCAAGTGACGAATCCCGGCCCAACGAAAATCGAACGAGCGAATTCGCCAGCTTTTCGCCGATTCCCAAAGCGGAAATAACATGCGAAGGCTCAAGAGAACCGGCCGAACACGCCGAACCGCTCGAAGCGCAAATGCCTTCCATATCCAAACCCGCGAGCAAAGCAATGCTGTCCGCGTGTTCAATAACAAACGAAATTGTATTTGCCAAACGATTCTCAGCAGAGCCGACGAAGTGAACGCCTTCGATTCGTTCAGCGGCATTTTTCAAACGGGTCGTGAGAGGATCAAGATGTTTTCTGGAAAAAACCGGTTCGCGAACGAAACGTTCCAGCGCTTCGACAAATCCGATGATCAAAGGCAAATTTTCAGTTCCGGCGCGCCGCTCATTTTCATGGCCGCCGCCAAAAAGAATCGGATCGGGATGAAGCGGCGATTTTATGAAAAGCGCGCCCGCGCCTTTCGGTCCGTGAAATTTATGGCCGCAAATGGAAACGAGATCGGCGTTGAATTGCTGAATGTTGGAGAAAGGTTCTTTGCCAAACCATTGAACGGCGTCGGTGTGAAAAATAATACCGCGATTCCGGCAAATCGCGCCCAGTTCGGCAATCGGTTGAATGGTTCCGATTTCGTTGTTAGCCGCCATGATCGAAACAAAAACCGTGTCGGGACGAATAGCTTTTTCCAAATCCTCAGGCGAAACACGGCCTTCGCGATCCACCGGCAAAATTGTCAATTCAAAACCTTCGTTTTTTGCAAGGTATTCGCACGGATGCAAAACCGCGTGATGTTCAATTGCCGATGTAATGATGTGCCGGCCTTTGGACTTCAAAGAACGCGCCGCGCCGAAAATCGCAAGATTCGTGCTTTCCGTTCCGCCGCTGGTGAAAATGACTTCGCTCGGTTTGCACCCGAGAAATTTTGCCGCGCGATCACGGGCGTCGTCAAGAAACGCGCGCGCTTTTTGGCCGACATGATGAATGCTCGATGGATTTCCCCAGTTTTCCTGAAAAAACGGAATCATCGCGTCACGAACTCCGGCGTCAAGCGGCGTGGTGGCGTTGTAATCGAAATAAATGGTCTTCACGACGGAATAGAATTTAGCGCAAAGCCGTCGCCGGGCGGAGGAAAAAACAAATGCTGCAGAAGTGCTGCCGACATCTTGTCGGCAGATGAAAAAGGTTCTGCCGGCAAGACGCAGACAGCACGAAACTTGAAACTTGGAACCTGAAACTTCATATTCCCCGCATGTTCAAGCCAGCCGATTTATTTGACCTCAGCCAGACCGAACACGCCGCGATTTTTGATGGCTGCGAATTCACCTGGGACGCGCTGAAAAAAATCAAAGATTACATCGCGGCAAATCTTCGGCCGGATTTGAAAAACCGTTGCGAAGGCGTGGCGTTCATCGGCGAAAGAGTTTACATCGGTGAAGGAACGGTGGTCGAAGACGGCGCGATGATCAAAGGTCCGGCAATTATCGGCCGAAATTGTGAAATCCGCCACAACGCCTACATTCGTGAAAATGTGATTATTGGCGACAACTGCACGATTGGAAATTCCACCGAATTGAAAAATGCGTTGCTGTTCAATCACGCCGTCGCGCCGCATTTTAATTACATCGGCGATTCCATTCTCGGCCACAAAGCGCATCTCGGCGCAGGCGTCGTGCTGTCGAATTTCAAATCGTTGCCCGGAAATATCACCATCGAGAAAGACGGAATTCCGTTCGACACCGGCCTGCGAAAATTTGGCGCGCTGATCGGCGACAACGCGGAAATCGGCTGCAACTCGGTTCTCAATCCCGGCAGCATTATCGGTCGCGGCACGGTGATTTATCCGGCGACAAACTGGCGCGGCATTCTTCCGGCGAACATGATTGTGAAGAACAAAGGAGAATTGGAAGTGGTCGTGCGAAGGCCGAGGGAAACGTGAGTTAATGTGAAAAAGCTTTGTTGACCCTTAATTCCTTTGTATTACGCTGGGTTGTATGACAGAGACGCTGACAATTCGATTGCCGAAATCGCTGGCCCGCGAGTTTCGGGCGAAAACGCGGGCGGCGAAAACCAACCCGACAGCCGTGCTGCGTCGCGCCGCGGCTGAGTTTGTGAAATCGGAAGGCGCGCAGGCCCGGAACGCAATGCAGGAACACATTCGCGCCCGCGCCGGAACGTGGAGCGGCCATTGCAGCGGAGCGGAATTGTTGCGGAGGACCCGCCCTTGATTCTCGTGGACACGTCGGTAATCGTGGCGTGGCTGGATAGCGGTCACGAGCAGCACAAAGCCTGCACAAACGCGCTGGACAAATGGGCCGCCCGGGACGTGCTCGCTGTAAGCAGCGTCACTTATGCGGAACTGGCGGCCGGCGCGCGGACGCGCGAGAGCGTGGATGACGCGTTGAAAGGTTTTGAGCGGATTGAATTGGATTTTGCCGCCGCATGGCGCGCGGGCGTCGCTTTCCGGCAATATCGTCCGGGTAATCAGGGCAAAGCCGTGCTGCCTGATTTCTTCATTCGCGCACAAGCGGCGGTACTGAATCTGCCGCATCTGACGAATGACCGACGGCGGATTAAATCGTTTCCAGATGTGGATTTCGAATTCGTCGGCTGAACCGGCGCGCGGCCTGGTATTTAAAATTCACAAATGATTTCCGTCATCGAACAACAGCCCGCCGGAGGAGACGGAAACCTTATCGCGCAGGTGGAGGAAATTTTTTCGCCAACCGGAATTTTATCCAAAGCGAGCAATTTTGAATTTCGGCCGCAACAACAGCAGATGGCCGTCGCCGTCGCCCGCGCGCTGGAAAATCGCGAACATCTCGCCGTCGAAGCCGGAACCGGCGTTGGCAAAAGCCTGGCGTATCTGATTCCCGCGATTCTTTTCGCGGTGCAGAACAAAAAGAAAGCCGTTGTTTCGACGCACACGATCAATTTGCAGGAGCAACTGACGGAAAAAGATCTGCCGATGCTCGCGCAAATTCTGCCGGTGAAATTTCAGTTCGCGATGCTCAAAGGCCGCGGCAATTATCTCTGCACGCGACGATTGCAAAAAGCGATGCAGCAATCGGGCAATTTATTCACGTCATCGGAAGCCGGCGAGCTGCGTCGCATTTACGAATGGTCGCGCGAAACCAGGGACGGAAGCCTCTCGGATTTCGATGTGGAGCCGGACCCGAAAGTCTGGGCGGAAGTTTGTTCGGAGAAAGGAATGTGCTCGGCGAAAAAATGCGGATATCAATCCGATTTTTCCAAAGATCACGCGGTTTGCTATTTTCAACGCGCGAGAAATCGCGTGCTTTCGTCGGACGTGCTCGTGCTGAATCACACGCTTTTTTTCACGTTGCTGGGAACGGTGGACGACGAGGAAGACGCGGGCGGTATTTTGTTCAAAAATGATTTCGTGATTTTCGACGAGGCGCACACGATGGAGAGCGTCGCGTCGAAACACATTGGATTGAGCGTTTCGCACGGGCAGATGCTTTACACGTTGCACCGGCTTTGGAATCCGAAAACGGGAAAGGGACTGTTCGCCACGCTCGTGCGCGGAAAATCGGCGCAACTGGTGGAGGAACTGATTCAGGAATCGGACGAGTTTTTTTCCAACATCGAGGGCGCGTGCCAGTCCATTCAGCGGAATGCGAAACAGCGGAGCTTCGGAAGCGGCGAACGCGATCGGAATTGGACCGAATTGCGAATTCGGCGACCGGAACTCGTGGAAGACACGGTCTCATTGCCGATTCAGCGATTGCGCGAATCGGTGAGCGAATTGATCAAATTGAGCGAGGACAAGGAAATCGGCGATGAACTGGTCGAGTGCAATCGCCGGCTCGCCGAATTGCGCGAGGAAGTCGGGATGTTTCTCGGTCAAAACGCGGACAAACACGTTTATTGGGTCGAGCGCTCCGGAAAAATGCGAACGAACCTGACGCTGAACGCCGCGCCGATTGACGTGGCGGATTTTCTGCGGCGCAGATTGTTTGAAAGCGATACGAGCATCATCATGACAAGCGCGACGCTGGCGACGAGCGTGCTGTCGGCGTCTCGCCGGCAAAACCAAATGGAGCGAGACACGGTTTCAGACAAAATACCGACCGCACGTTCAGGAGTATTAAGTTACTTCACCCACCGCGTCGGCGCGGAATCCGCCGCGCAACTTCAGGTCGGCACGCCGTTCGATTACGAGCGGCAGATGAAATTATTTGTCGCGCGCAAAATGCCCGATCCGCGCGAGCCGGATTATCGCGACGCGCTGGTTCATTGGATCCGGCACTTTGTGAAAATGACGCACGGCAAGGCGTTTGTTTTATTTACGAGTTACAAACTGATGCGCGAGGTCGGCGAATTGATGCAGCCGTTTTTCGATAAACTCGGAATCGCCTGTTTCGTTCAGGGCGGCGGCGTCCCGCGCTCGGCGATGCTGGAAAAATTCAAGGAAGATGTGGATTCGGTGCTGTTCGGAACGGACAGTTTCTGGCAGGGCGTGGATGTGCCGGGCGAAGCGTTGAGCAATGTGATTATTACCCGGCTGCCGTTCGCCGTGCCGGACCATCCGCTGATTGAAGCGCGGATTGAAGCCATCGAAGCGCGCGGTGGAAATTCTTTCGGCGAATTTTCTTTGCCCGAAGCGATTCTGAAATTTCGCCAGGGCGTCGGGCGATTGATTCGCACGAAAACGGATTCAGGAATCGTGGTGATTTTGGATAATCGAATTCTCGCGAAGCAATATGGCCGCGCGTTTCTCGACGCATTGCCGAAATGTCCTGTCGAAGTGGTTTAGAACGGAGCGATTAATGGAATCACATGGCGGCCTTTGCGCCTGTAGATTTTGAAATCCTTATCAGTCGTGAAAACCTGGCATCGCTCGGTCAAATCGGCCATCCGGACAAGGCACGCATCCGCCAGACTCATTGGTTGATCGGCATATTTGCGTAAAAGGCTCGAGACATCGGCGCGATTTTTCTCCATTGAAAAATCCAATCGGATAATTCCAATTTCGAGGTAATAAAGAATTGCGTCCAAAGGCATTCCTTCCAATTGCAAATTGAAAATCGCCTCGGATAGAACAGCTTCACAAGTCCAAAGCGGCGCGGGTAGAGAGGCCCATCTTTCGACCGCCCATTTGTGATATTGATCCGCGCGATTCAAATAGCCGATCAGCGGACCGGTATCGAGCAACAATTTAGTCGCGGCCATACCCGTTCAGTTTGCGTGTGGACATATTTTTCGGGCCGGAAACGGAACCGCAGAAATCTTTGGCGAGGTCGTGCAAAGAAGGTTTTTTGGGAGAGCCAAGGTGTTCGTCAATCAGCTCGCGAACGACAGCCGCTTGCGAACACCCGAGCGATTTAGCCTGGTCTTTAAGCAGCTTTACGTGCCGCCGATCCATTTTGAATGTGACGGTTTCCACGGATTGAAAGTATTACCAGGCTGGCAACAGGTCAATACCGTCTGGAAAAAAAGCGCGCGGAAAATTCCGCGCGCCTCGCGAAATAAATGTCAGGAAACTTCAGGCTTTTCCGCCGAAGCTCACGTAATCATCCACGTCCAGCAGATCAAACCAGCTCACGATGTCTTCGCGTTTCGGTGCGGTTTTGGCGTGAAGACTATTGAAATATCCGCGGCTTTCCGTATCGGCCGGCGCGCGGGATTCCTGAAGCGCGGACCACGCGGCGATTTCCGAATCGGTGCGTTTATGTTTCGCGTTTGCCTGAATCCATTCCAGGACTTCGCCATCGCCTTTTCCCGCCGCGAGTTGCTGCTTGATGCCTTCGGAATCCACTCCGACGAAATCCAGGAATCGCTGGTCGAGCGGGCAGGCGAAATTGTATTCGCCGTTTTTTCCGGCCAGCAACGCCCGGCCTTTGTCGAGCATTCGAGGCAGAAGCGCATAGCCGCCGAGGCGGACGCGTCCGCTGCGGGGTGGTCGTTTGGTCAAGTCAGTTTCAATAGCCATAATTTTTTCCAATAAGTTTGTTGTTACTGTTCAGCCGCGCGCCGACCCAATTTTCGGGCGCGACGAGATTCAAAGTGCATCCAACTTTCGGAATTTCAAGTTGCTGAATTTCCGGATCGAAGCGCGTCGAGAAATCCCTCGCCGGAATTTCGCAAACGCTCCTCCAGACGCCGCGTGCAATCGCAGTCGCAACACGCCCACGGTTCCGAACCGTTTTCGTGCCGGCAATTCTTCCGGTTATGCGCGTCCCTGACGCTCAACAGCTCGAAAAATTTTTCCCAATACGGGCGTTCCTCCTCCAGCGGCGTCGCGCAAAAACAGGTTTCCACCCAGTGCGCCGCGCCGTCTTTCGCGAGCCGCGCCTGTTCCATGTCGTAAAGATATTCATCGCCCGCGACGGAGCCGCGACCAAGCGAGCCGTCGCGAATCGCATCGAGCAACGCTTTTTCGCGCCCGGGTTTCACGCGGGCTTTGACCAGATAACGCATGAGCCAACATACAATGGAATTCGCGCGCGCAAAGTCTGGAAAGAAAGATTGCCTCGACGCTGGCTTTGCGAACAGAATGCGCGAGTTTATCAAATGGAAACTGTTACTCAGCCTCCGTCCGCCGCCGCGCCAAAAACCGCCGCTGATGTTTCGCGTCCGGTCGTCCGGCCAAAAAAAGGCGCATTCAAATTGTTCAAGGAAGTGCTCGATCACGGCGGGCCGGGTTATCTGCAATTCGCCATTACGAATATCTGCAACGCGGATTGCGGCTTTTGCGGTTTCGCGCGGTCCAAATTTGATCCGAAAGCGCGCCGGAGCGTGACGCTTCAGGAAGCGCGCGACGTCGTGGACATCGCGGTGAAAAATCACATCGGCTATCTGCTGTTCGTCGGCGGCGAGCCAATGGTGCATCGTGATTTGCGGGCAATGACGCGCTACGCCGCGGAACGCGGAATTCATCCGATGATCTGCACGAACGGCGGTTTGTGGAACGAGGAAAACATGCGCGGCCTGGCGGACGACGGCCTGAGCAGCGTCATCATGTCCATTGACGCGCATGATGTTTCGAAGCACGAGAAAAATCGCGGGTTGACCGATGTCTGCAAAAAGATCAAACGCGCGAATGAATTTTTTCATTCCGTCGGCGTTCAAACCACGGCGAGCATCACGGCGAGCCGGCTGATTGATGATTACGAGAAATTGCCGGCCTTCCTCGAATCGCTGAATTTCACGAGCTGCACGTTCAGTTATCCGCTGACCTCGCTGGCGAGCAGTTATTTAAGTTTCAGCGACAGCGGCCTGGTGAATTATTCCAAAAACGAATTGATTCAGGTGTTTGAGAAAATCAAACAACTCAAACGAAACAGCCATTATCCGGTGGTGAACCCGGCGGAATCGCTGGACGAAATGCAGCGTCATTTGCGCGGCGAAAAGGAAAAATTCGGCTGCCTCGGCGGACACAAATATTTTTATCTCGACTGGAATTTGAATTTATACCGGTGCCATTTCTGGGAAAAGCCGATGTGCAACATCTACGAGTTCGACGAATCGAAACTCATCCGCGACGGCTGCACGCGTTGCATGATTGATTGTTACCGCGACCCGAGCGTGTTGCAATTCGTGGCCATCAGCGCAAGCGACGCCTGGAAAAATTTGAAAAAAGGAAATCTCGCCGGCGCGGCGAAAAACATTTTCGACGGACGCAATCTGACTTCGCTGAAAGCTGTGTGGGAAGATCGCAAATGGATCGGCAAGGTCTGACCCGGACTGCTCTGGAAATCCGCTTCGGTGAAAAACCGCTGTCGCGAGATTATCGAAAAATTCCCTCTCCCGCATTTCGCGCCGAAAGAGGGTTTTTCGATGAAATCGGTTCTGCGGAACTTCGGAAATGAATTCAGTGTTTCGCGGGCTGATAAGTTCCCGGCACGGAGCGAAACGCAATTGCGACTCGGTTCCATCCATTGATCGCGACAACCGCGAGCGTCAGATCCACCAGTTCCTTTTCGCTGAAATGTTTTCGCGCAAGTTCATAGACATCGTCCGGAACATTCGTTTCCGAAACCAGCGTGAGCGATTCCGTCCACGCGAGCGCGGCGCGTTCGCGTTCCGAGAAAAACGGCGTTTCGCGCCACGCGGAAAGTGTGTAAAGCCGCTGCTCG
>DASSNZ010000322.1:0-6598 GCA_035701135.1 Verrucomicrobiia bacterium | reverse complement strand
GAGTTCGGGTTCCGCGAAGCTCATTAAGCAACTGAGCTTCGTGAACCGGCTGATAGTTCGCGTCCGTTTTGAGTTCCACAATTATTTTTCCGGCAACAAGCAGATCTGCCGCGTAATCACCCACGATCACACCTTTAAAATAAACTTTTATAACCTGCTCGATCTCCACATTTACGCCACGCGATAGAAGCTCCACCTGCATCGCCCGTTGATAAACGCGTTCAAGAAATCCGCAGCCAAGAATATTATGAACCTCAAATGCCGCACCGATGAGTTGTTCCGTGATCGGCTGAAGCGAATAATCTTTCACCGCCGCAATCTGTGTTTCATCTGTGTTCATCTGTGGCTGGTCATGGATGCGTCAAAACGTGCCGGAGATACAAATACATGATCGGCGCGTTGAACAACAGGCTGTCCAGCAAATCCAGAATGCCGCCGATGCCGGGAAATAATTTTCCGGAATCTTTCAAGCCGGCTTCGCGTTTGAAAAGCGATTCGATCAAATCGCCAATCACCGCGCAGGAACTCAAAATCACGCCGAGAATAATCGCGTGTTTCCAATTCATGCCGTGCATTTTATCATGGAGAAAATGCGCGAACAGCAGACTCGCGCCGGTCGAAACCGCAATCGCGCCGCCAAAACCTTCCCATGTTTTTCCCGGACTGATGCGCGGAATCATCTTGTGTTTTCCGATGAGCGAACCGATGGCGTACGCGCCGGTGTCGCTGAATTTCGTCACGAGAATGAAATACAGAACGTAGAATTTTCCGTCGTCCGAAATGCCCGGAAAGAAATTGATTTTCTGAATAAAGTTCAACAGCCACGGCACGTACATCAATCCGAACAGCGTCGTGGAAATCGCCAGAATTCCGGCCGTGTTGCTCTTTGAGACGAATTGCCGCACGCATAATCCCAGCACGAAAAGAATCAGAAAACTCGTTTCAAAATCATTCACGCGCGCGGGCGAACCTTGCGTGCCGATATGTCCGGTCAATTGCAAAAACGTCACAATCATCAGCAGAATTCCGCCGAAAATGCCCCAGCCTTTGAAGCAAACCAGATCGCGTTTTTCGACAATTCCGTAAAATTCCGCCAGACCCGTCGCCGCCAGAAAAACCATGATTGCGAGAAAAACGTAATCGGAAATCAGTTTATGTCCGGAAAACAACGCGGCGAGAATGATCGTCCACAAAATCACCGTGCTGGTGAGACGGCGAAAAAAAACTTTTAATTTCGACGATGGTTTTGATGTCGGCGCGCTCGCGTCAGGCATGGCGAAAAGATGGTTGCGTCGCTGCAAAGTGTCGAGACGGATTTCTTATCCGAAACGATGCCGTTGAAATGGGAGCGCGCCCGCCCCCGGGCGCAATCAACCCGCGCCCTCGCGGCTGATATTATGGTGTGGAATCGTCGAACCATTTGATATTGATTCGCGCCGCAGTGTTTGGCGCGAGGGCGCGCCGAACCGCAGCCGAGGCGGTTGCGCTCCCCCCGGGAAAGAACTGAATCGTTCCGGATTGAAGTGCTGCCGACATTTGCCAGCGGAACCAGACGTATCGGGTTTGCACCCTATTTTCCAATCCGCGCCGCGCGCGAAAATAACGTTCGATCTGCCATGCAAACCAATTTGATCGGCCACATCGAACGGCTCGACCAGACCCATTCCACGGGAATTTTATTTCGAGTCATTCTGATTATCGCGCTGACGCTGGCCGCGCATTTTCTCGTGTACGCCGTGCGATTCCTCGCCGACTGGCTCGCGAAGAAAAGCGCGGCGAAAAAAACTCCCGTTGGTTTTGTCACGCAACAGCCGAAATTCGCGACGCTCATCAGCCTTTTTTCCAGCGCGATCACGTTCTTTATTTATTTCGTCGCGCTGGGATTCGTGCTTTCGGTATTCGGATTTCAGGCGAAGCAATTTCTGACAACGTATCTGGCGACCGCTTCCGTAATCGCGCTCGCCGTCGGTTTCGGTTCGCAGGGACTCGTGCAGGACGTCGTGACAGGCATCACGCTGATTTTGTCCGACACGCTGGACGTGGGCGACATGATTGAAATCGCGGGCGTTATCGGCCAGGTGGAACGGGTAGGATTGCGTTTCACCGAGGTGACGAATTTTTACAATCAACAGGTGTTTCTGCCGAATCGGATGATCGGAAACATCGCGCGATTTCCGCGCGGCGGCGTTCACGCGTACGCGGACGTGCAGATCCCGGCGGCGGTGGACCGGAAAAAAGCGCTCGAAAATATTCAATGCCTTGCCGACGCAATGAGGGCGCAGTTCAGCGGAATCATTCTCAGCGATCCGAAACTTCACGAAATCGAAATTCCCGGGCGCGACACATGGAACGTGGTTCGCGTGCAATTCAAAATCTGGCCTGGCCAGGGTTCGTTGATCGAAAACACTTTTCGCCAGCAAATCACCAACGCGATGAAAAGTTTCGATCCGAATTACGCGGACTGGATGATCACCGTCACTTACCGCGCCATCGCCACGCCGCGCGAAAAATCATTGAAATGAATCACGCGCCGCAAAACGCCCAGAATTTTATTATTCGTCTTCGAATCCTTGATTGCAATTCGCAGCGAATGCGCTCCCAGGCTCCGCCCCATCGCGCCGAGGTCGCGAAGAAATAATCCTTCCGCGCGACATCGTTCCACAACGGCGGCCGCGTTCAGACCGGTTTCCGGCAAATGGCACAAAACAAAATTCGCGATGCCAGGTAGAATTTCCCAATCCACGATTTCGGAAAGCTCTTTCGCAAACTGCTCCCGCAATTGATGCGTTTGCTGATGCCTCCGCGCGTAATATTCTGGATCCTGCAAGGCCGCAACCGCCGCCACCTGCGCGAGCAGGCTCACGGCCCACGGCGGAGTCAGCGCGCGCAATTCTTCGATGAGCGTTTTCGGTCCGCACAGGTACGCGGCGCGCGCGCCGCTCAGCGCGTAAACCTTCGACATGGATTTACAGATGACAATATTTTCATTCGCCGCGGCAAAATGCTCCAGCGATTCGCCGGCTCCGGCGAATTCAATGTAGGTTTCATCAATCCAGAATCGCGTCGTCGCCGGCGCGCGCGAAATGATGTTCTGCAATTCGCTTCGCGGAATATGGCAGCCGGTGGGATTGTTAGGATTTACGAGAATAACGAGATCATAGGCGCGGCGCAGAAACATTTCCAATCTCCCAAGGTCAACGCGATAGCCGTTTTTCCGCGAAAGAACCATTCGATCCACGCGGCAATGAATCACCTGCTCGAGAATGTGCGCGTACTCGCCATACATCGGATCCAGAATCAAAACGCGCGACGACGGATTCAGCCAATGTCGCAGCGCGAGAAAAATCGCGTCGGACGAACCGGCGGACGGCAACACGCATTCCGGCGGAATTTCACGAGCGCGCGCGATGGCGTTGATCATTCCCTCGCAACCGGTTGGCGGCGAAGTCCGCAACAGCCACGGCAAATCCTCCTGCAGCGCGGCGATGACTCGCAGCGACGGCGGATACCAGGCGTCGAGCACATCGGCGTTGATGATGTTATTTCGGCGTTCAAGCGCATTAAATTCCGGCCCGATGGCTTCGAAAAATTGGCCGCCATGATAGCACATATTTTTCATAAAATTTTTTAAAAAGTGCCCGCCTGATTCTCGAGTTTGTCCAACAATTCGCCGGTCAATTTCTCAATCAACTCGTCACGAACTTCCGCGCGCATACCCGCCGTCCTTCCCTCGGCAAGGTAATCGGGCGACGCGGCGGAATCCTTTGCGTCCGCAGTGACGAAAAATACCGGCTGACCGGTTTCGACGGAAATCAACGCGCCTGCTCCGCGTCCTTCCATCTCAGTTCGCCCGCCGGGCAACAACACGCCGCCAACGATTGTCGCGTCAAAAATCGCCAGCGAATTGTTCTTTCGCCACGAATCCACGTTGCCGCCAAAAACAAAAATATAATTCGCGCCGGAATTCCGCGCCAGATTGCAAACCGCTTTGATCCGTTCGGCGTAATATTCATCCGGATTCGCCGCCGAATTTCGACCAAACGTATTTTCCGCGGCGCCCGGCAGCGGCAGCCCGTTCACATTGACTACAAGACTTTTTTCCGAGGCAAGTCTGTCAAGCATGGATTTCGGCGGCGCGGCCTGCCCGACCTGCGCGACGGCCAGGCGGATTGGCATCGTAATTTTTTGCGATGGAGAATTCGGTCCGCCGGATTCCAGGCTTAAAATGTAATTGGGATACGTGACTCCGGAATTTTCGCGGGGCGAAAGTCCCGTTGTTTCGCAACCGGTGACCGCGCAAAGCGCGGCGAGCGGCAGAATGAATCGGATCGTTTTCATAGTTGTTTGATTTTTCGCAGCGCGTTTTTGCGCCGTTGGGAAAAGATTTAACGCAACTTGCGGCGCGGGAGTTAATTGATAAAACTGGCGCAAAATCGTTTTAACCGATGAACGTCCACCATCTGGAGCTGTTTTACTACGTCGCGCGCCACGGCGGAATCACGCCCGCC
Source organism: Verrucomicrobiia bacterium (assembly GCA_035701135.1). Classification (GTDB taxonomy): domain Bacteria; phylum Verrucomicrobiota; class Verrucomicrobiia; order Limisphaerales; family DASXHY01; genus DASXHY01. The sequence goes on along the minus strand of DASSNZ010000322.1, from coordinate 2,090 downwards.
GTTCGCAATATTCCTTACGGCATTCAGCAACCCGCCGTCAGCGGACAAATCGCGCAGCTCGAGGAATTTCTCGGCGTCACGCTTTTTCAGCGTCGTCCGTTCGCGCTCACGCCGGATGGCGAAAAGCTTTATCAATTCATTCAGCCGTTTTTTTCCAATCTCGATAAACTCGCGGCCGAATTGCAGGGCGGACAGGTCCGTCATTTGAGCATCGGCGCGTCCACCATTATTCTTCGCGATCATTTGCCGGGTTTAATTCAGGCGCTGAAGAAAAAATTTCCCGGATTGAGAATTTCCCTGCGGGACGGTTATCCGGCTTATTTGGAAACATTGTTGCTTCGCGAGGAAATTGACGTGGCGATCACGCTCATCGAGGAAAAAAACGCGCCGGGCATTCATGCGGAATCGTTGCTGAGATTGCCGCTCGTGCTGCTCGTCAACAAAAACAGCGGAATCAGATCGGCGGCGGAATTATGGAAGCGCGACAAAATTACCGAGCCGCTGATCTGCCTTCCGCCCGGCGAACCGATCTGCAAATTGTTCCAGAAAAAACTCGGCGAACTGAACGTGGACTGGTTTCCGAGCATCGAAGCCAGTTCGGTGGATTTGATCGAAACCTACGTGGCCGGAGATCTGGGAATCGGCGTGTCGGTCGCGATTCCCCAGAAGAAACCGCTGGAAAATGTGCGCGTTTTGCCGTTGCCGGATTTTCCGCCGGTGATTCTCGGCGCATTGTGGCGCGGGAAAATGACGCCGCTGCTGGAAACACTTCTTCAGGAATTGCGCCTGCGCGCCGGGCGTTTGACGCGACCCGCTTCCGCGTCAGCTTGAAAATTTCCATTAAACCTGTATTCCGCGAAACCAATGCCTCCATGACCGCTTCTTTTGTTCGTTGCAATTTTGGGCGGGCTGTGGCACCGATTGGCTGAAGAGCTTATGCGCGGGCGCGCGTTATTTTTTGTTTCGCTCGGCGTCAATGTCCTGTTGGCGGTGGGATGGATCGTTTCCGCGCGTCGCGTGACGCCGGCCAAACCGCGCGTTCTTTACGAGCCATCGCAACCGGGAAAAACCAACGTCGTCGTCCGCCGCCAGGCGTTCATGTGGTCGCAGATCGAATCGCCGGATTATCCAACCTTCGTCGCCAATCTGCGCGACATCGGCTGCCCGGAACAAACGATTCGCGACATTATCATTGCCGATGTGAATTCGCTTTACGCCAAACGCCTCGCCACGGAAATCGTGACGCCCGAACAACAATGGTGGCGAAGCCAGCCGGACACAAACACGCTGCGGATTGCCTCCGAGAAAATTCACGCGCTGGACGACGAGCGCCGAGCGCTTCTCACGCGATTGCTCGGTCCGGATTGGGAATCCGGCGATATGGTCAGCCTGCCGCGCCCCAGCCGTCCCGGCGTTGTTCTCGACGGCCCGGTCCTCGGTTATCTGCCTTCGACCGTGAAGCAGCAGATCGAGGAAATCAGTTCGCATTCGACCGACCAGATGCAAACGTATCTCAACTCGCAACGCGAACAGGGCAAGGAACCCGACCCCGCAGAACTCGCGCGGATGCGGCAACAAACGCGCGATGAGTTGTCAAAAATTTTAACTCCCGCGCAATTGGAGGAATACCTTTTGCGCTATTCGCAAAACGCGACCAATCTCCGCAACGATCTTGGCGAGATGAAATATTTCAACGCCACGCCTGACGAATTTCGCCAGTTATTCCGGGCCACCGATTCGATTGATCAGCAGTTGGAATTGCTGGCGGGAAAAACCGATCCGAACAGCGCGCTTCAACGCAATCAACTCGAACAACAACGCATCAACGCAATAAAAATCGCGCTCGGCCCGGAACGTTTCTCACAGTACGCCCTGCTCCAGGACCCGGCGTATCGCAATGCTTACGCGCAGGCGGAGCAGGCCGGAACGCCCGAAGCCGCGCAGACCCTTTACCAGATCAATCTCGCCACCGCCCAGGAACAGGCTTCCATTCGTGGCAACACCAACCTGACCTCCACGCAACGCGAAATCGAATTGAAGCGAACCGAACTGGAACAATTAAAAGCCGCCGCCGAAGCGATGGGACAGGA